>WNEB01000112.1 GCA_009914575.1 Burkholderia gladioli | reverse complement strand
ACGTCGCCACCGGCGCGTCCGGCATGTTTTTCGCCGGCGACTTCTCCGGCCGACACCATCAGCAACTGCTCGACGAGCGCCCGGCCAGCGTCGTACATCAGCTCATCAACGCTGATCCGCGTGTTCCGGATCAGCTCGAGCATCGGCAGCAGCAACTGGGCTTGCTCGGCAAGGCCCGCGCGCAGCGCTTCGTGCTCTTGTTTACCAACAACACGACACTCAGCATCAGCACGACGGTTCGGTTTCTTGGTAGGCTTCATTTCGGCGGTTCTCCTGTTCGGGAGGTTGGTCCTGGAAACCCGATTCTCTCGGATTCCTACGGGAACCGCCGCCTTCAACCTTCAACTACGTTTGGGACACCGCCGAGTATAAGAGCCGGAAAAACCGGCAGATACGCGGGCGAACCCGGAGCGGTGCGCGCCGGGAGAAACGTCGCGGCGCGCGATGGCGGCGGCGAAAACGAAGCGGCCCGCGCCGGCCTGGGAAACCGGTGACGCGGGCCGCGCGGCCAGTTGCCAGATCGTGATGAACGTGGCCGCGTCGCCGCCGACCGATTGCTGGAACGCCTTGACCCATTTGCGGGCCGGCAGCTTCAGCGTGTCCTCGATCAGCGCCGCGCGTTCGTTCAGTTGTGCGTACGTCGCCGCGAGCGCTGGGCCGGAAAACGCGAACGCGATCCGGTTGCCGTCGTGCACTTTCGGCAGCGCGATCACGCGCTGGTCGAACGCCGCGTTCAGGTACTTCATGTTGCGCTCGAAGCTCGGATGATCGCCGAACAGGTTGATGACGGCGATGCCGGCCTCGCTCAGGCAGGCGCGCGCGGCGCGATAGAACGCCACGCTGTCGAGCACGGGGCCGCGCGCGGTGGCGTCGTAAAGGTCGATCTGCAGCGCGCCGATGGTGCCGCGGTTGGCCGGATCGTTGACGAAATCCCAGGCGTCCATTTCGTGCACGGTCAGGCGCGCGTCGTCGTGCGCCATCGCGAACATCGAATGCGCCGCCACGATCACGGCCGGATTCAGCTCGACCGCCTCGACGCGCGCGGCAGGTAGGCATGCGCGAACTTGGTCAGCGCGCCGGTGCCGAGGCCGAGTTGAACGATGCGCTCGGGCGTGTCGAGAAACAGCAGCCAGGCCATCATCTGCTGCGCGTATTCGAGTTCGATCGCGAGCGGCTTCGACAGGCGCATCGCACCCTGCACCCATTCGGTGCCGAAGTGCAGATAGCGCACGCCGCGCTCCTCGGAGAACGTCACGGGCGCGAAACGCGGCTTGCGCGGTGCTTCGATCACCGGGGCGTCGCTCAGGTCGTCGCGGTTCGCGCCCGATTTGGCGCGCACGCCGGCCTGCTTCGCGAGGGCTTCGTCGGTCCGCGAATTGTCGCGGCGGAACGCGCGCGCCTCGGCGGACGCGCGCTTGATCAGTCGGGTCATCTGGATGGTTCGCGCGGGCGGCGCGACTCGGTGAGAACGGAAGGACGAGAGGATAGCACCGGCGACTGCGTGCCGGCATCCGACATGCCGGAGAAACCGGCGCGCATCGACGCGACAGCCGTTACCACTACGCCGGCAAGTGCTGACGCAGCGCCTGCCATGCCTGCAACTTCGCGTTGTAAGGCATCGCGGCATAGGCCGGGCTGCTCGACGGCAACCGGACGAGCCGATAACGATCCGCTCGCTCGCCCAGCGCCTTCGCGCCGATCTTTTCCGCCGTGCCCCCATTGAACGCGATCGCCGAGAGGTTCGGCAGCGTATCGATCAGCGCATGCAGGTCGTTATTGGCATGGTCGCGAATGCGGCTATCGAGGCTGCCGACGCGGCGTGCCTCGGCGACCACGTCCCACAGGCCGATCCGGTGCTGCAGGAGCGTTTGCAGCCGCACCGCATAGTCGAGATCTACCAGCGGCACGCCGATCGTGTCGCCAACGAGGCGCCAGAAGCGGTTCTGCGGATGCGCGTAGTAGCGGCTCTGCGCGAGCGAGACCTCGCCGGGCAGGCTGCCGAGGATCAGCACGCGCGTCTCGCCGTCGACGACAGGCGGGAAGCAGCGCTTCAGCGCGGGGAGAGCGTCGCCGGCCGGCATGGTCGAGTCGTCACGCATCGGAAAAGGAGAGCGCCGATGCCGGGCCGATCACACGCCGCCACAACCCCGGCAGCATGCATTCGGTCGCCATCAGCGGCGCGCGATGCCGCTCGAACACCGAGCGCCGCGCGACGTACGCATGCGCTGCCGGCTCGCCCGCATCGAGCGCCCGCTCGGCCAGCGCATGCACCGGATGCCCGGCGATCACGCGCCGGCTGACCAGCGCCGAACGCCCGACCTGCGGATCGCTGTAGAGCAGTTCCGCGAGCGGTCGCGTGCGCAGCCGGCGGATCGCCTGCCACACGCCGCAGCTCGCGCCGAGCGGGGTCAGGCTGTGCGCGGCCACGCACGGCTCGCCGTCCACGCTCAGCACGACCTCGCGCACCCAGCAGGCGCTGCGCGAAACGAGGCCGAGCGCGACCGGTTCGTCGGCCCAGGGCGTGGCGACGGTTTCGCGCGTCACGCGCACGCTGACGCTGCCGAGCGCGGCCAGATGCGCCGTCAGCGAACCGCCGCGCGTGAGCCAGTCCTTCTGCGCGGCGTGCAGGCCGAGGCGCGGCGACGCGCGCCAGCCCGCGCCCGCCGCGTCGAATCGCACGCGCGGGCCGTGCATCAGGCGCCGCGCGACAGCAGCAGGGCGTTGGTGCGCTTGACGAAGGCCGCCGGATCTTCCAGCGAACCGCCTTCGGCCAGCATCGCCTGATCGAACAGCAGGCGGCACCAGTCGGCGAAGTCCGCGCCGTCGGCGTTCAGTTGCTTGATCAGCGGATGCTCCGGATTCACTTCGAGGATCGGCTGCATCGACGGTGCCTGCTGGCCCGCCGCCTTCAGCATGCGCTGCAGGTAGCCGCTCATGTCGTGATCGTCGGCGACGAGGCACGACGGCGAATCGGTCAGGCGGAACGTGACGCGCACTTCCTTGACCTTCTCGCCGAGCGTGGCCTGGATCTTCTCGACGATCGGCTTCATCGCCTCGCCGGTTTCTTCCTGGGCCTTCTTCTCGGCGTCGTCGATCGAACCGAGGTCGAGATCGCCGCGCGCCACGCTCGCGAGCGGCTTGCCGTCGAATTCGTTCAGGTAGGACAGCATCCATTCGTCGACGCGGTCGGTCAGCAGCAGCACCTCGACGTCCTTCTTGCGGAACACTTCCAGGTGCGGGCTGTGCTTCGCGGCCTGCCAGGCATCGGCGGTGACGTAGTAGATCTTGCTTTGCTCGGGCTTCATGCGCGACACGTAGTCGGCCAGCGACACCGTCTGCTCGGCCGTATCGCCGTGCGTCGAGGCGAAGCGCAGCAGCTTGGCGATGCGCTCGCGGTTCGCGTTGTCCTCGCCCACGCCTTCCTTCAGCACCTGGCCGAACTCGTTCCAGAAGGTTTTGAACTTGTCGCGGCCGGCGTCCTCTTCCGAGTTCGCGAGTTCCTCGAGCATCGACAGCACGCGCTTGGTCACGCCGTCGCGGATCGTGCGCACGTCGCGGCTTTCCTGCAGGATTTCGCGCGAGACGTTCAGCGGCAGATCGGCCGAATCGACGATGCCCTTCACGAAGCGCAGGTATTGCGGCAGCAGCTGCTCGGCGTCGTCCATGATGAACACGCGCTTAACGTAGAGCTTCAGGCCGCCGCGGTAATCGCGGTTCCACATGTCGAACGGCGCGTGCGCGGGCACGTACAGCAGCTGCGTGTATTCGCTGCGGCCTTCGACGCGGTTGTGGGTCCAGGCGAGCGGATCCTGGTGATCGTGCGCGACGTGCTGGTAGAACTGCGTGTACTGCTCGTCGGTGATCTCGGATTTCGAACGCGTCCACAGCGCGCTCGCCTGATTGATGGTTTCGTCCTCGTCCTTCGCGACCATCTCGCCCTTTTCCTGATCCCATTCTTCCTTCTGCATCAGGATCGGCAGGCCGACGTGGTCCGAGTACTTCTGGATGATCGACTTCAGCTTGTGCGACGACAGCAGGTCGTCCTCGCCCTCGCGCAGATGCAGCGTGATGGTGGTGCCGCGCTGCGTGCGCTCTATCGCGTCGACCGTGAAATCGCCCTCGCCCGCGCTTTCCCAGCGCACGCCTTCCGAGGCCGGTGCGCCGGCGCGGCGCGTCTCGACGGTGATGCGGTCGGCGACGATGAAGCCCGAGTAGAAGCCCACGCCGAACTGGCCGATCAGCGCGGCGTAGCGCTGCTGGTCGCCCGACAGCTTCGAGAAGAACTCCTTGGTGCCCGAGCGCGCGATCGTGCCGAGGTTGGCGATCGCCTCGTCGCGGCTCATGCCGATGCCGTTGTCGTCGATCGTCAGCGTGCGCGCGGCCTTGTCAAAACCGATGCGGATCCGCAGGTTCGGATCGTTTTCGTACAGGGCGCCGTTTTCGAGCGCCTCGAAACGGAGCTTGTCGGACGCGTCGGACGCGTTCGACACCAGTTCGCGCAGGAAGATTTCCTTGTTGCTGTACAGCGAATGGATCATCAGATGGAGGAGCTGCTTGACCTCCGCCTGGAAGCTCATCGTTTCATGTGCCATGTCGATTTTCCTGTGACTGATCGGTTGAATGGGTGCGGATCCGCATGCGGATCGTCTTTGGGCACCGAAATGGGGCCGACCGGGGGACTTTTCAAGACCCCACGGCCAGCAATGTCATCGATCCGGCCCCATCGGAACGGACGGACGCCGGCGCGGTGGGCGGGTCAGGCCGCGTCGAGTTCGCCGCGTTCGGCCTCGACCGTGCGGCGCGGCACCGAATCGAGGTAGCGCGAGAGGAACCCGGCCAGGGCCGGATCGCCGCAGTTGGCGACGTTGAAGCGCGTCCAGGTGGACGGCGACTGCTGCGGCGAGAACAGGCCGCCCGGCGTCAGCAGGAAGCCCTCCTCGTGCGCGGCCGCGGACAGCGCGCTGGCGTCGGCGCCGGTGTCGGCCCACAGGAACATGCCCGCCGCCGGCATCGTGAACAGCCGCATGCCGACGCGCTCCAGCATCCGCGCGGTCTTGTCGCGCACGCCGTCGAGCCGCCCGCGCAGCCGCTCCACATGGCGCCGGTAATGCCCCTCCCCTCGGTCAGCACCTTGTAGAGCACGCGCTCGTTGAGTTCCGGCGTGGCCATGCCGGCCAGCATCTTCTGGTCGGTCAGCGCGTTGGCGATCTCGGGCGAGCCCGCCACGTAGCCTACGCGCAGGTTCGCCGCGAGCGTCTTGGAAAAGCTGCCGAGGTAGATCACGCGCTTGAGCTGATCGAGGCTCGCGAGCCGCGTGGCCGGATAGCGCGCCGGGCACAGGTCGCCGTAGATGTCGTCCTCGACCACCAGGAAATCGTAGGCCTCGGCGAGCCGCAGGATGCGGAACGCCTGCGCGACCGACAGCGACGTGCCGGTGGGATTCTGCAGCACCGAATTGATCACGAGCATCTTCGGTCGCCATTGCTGGACGAGCGTTTCGAGCGCGTCGAGATCGGGGCCGTCGGGCGTGTAGGGCATGCCCACCAGCCGCGCGCCCTGCGAGGCGAAGCGGCCGAACTGATCTTGCCCCGTTTCACGGACACCCCTATAAGCGATTAACTATCGCAATAGGAGTTGGACGATGGCCAAGAGCAAGGCAGGCAGAAAGGGGCAGGAGTTCAGCCTGGAGTTCAGGCAGCAGGCACTGTTGCGAGCGGCCACAGAAGGGGTAACCACGGCGGCTCGTGATCTGGGGTTGCAGCCTGCCCAGCTGTACAGTTGGCGCGCCCAGGCGCGGCGGCACGACCAGGACGATCAGGCACAACGCTTGGAGTTGGCCGAACATGCACGGCTCAAACGTGAAGTGGCGCG
>WNEB01000111.1 GCA_009914575.1 Burkholderia gladioli | reverse complement strand
GCCTTCACGACCAAGCTTCAATTGCTCGTCGAACCGCTGCGCCAGACGTTGACCTACGACCAAGGCCGCGAGATGGCGCGACATGCCGAACTGACAGCCGCGACCAACGTTCGCGTCTACTTCTGCGACCCGCACAGCCCTTGGCAGCGCGGCACGTGTGAGAACACCAACGGCCTGCTGCGCCAGTACTTGCCCAAGGGCACGGATCTGTCCATCTACTCTCAAGACGACCTCGATGCGATTGCCGACTTACTCAACACTCGACCACGCGCCGGACTGAACTGGCACACCCCTTTGCAAATCCTGGCTCAGGTTCTGGCTAACCCCGCCGACCGAGTTCCAGCCCATTAACCAGCGGCGTGTTGCACTTCACTCTTGAAACCGCCACGTCTTGCCTGCTCCGGTCGGCCCCGTCAGGATGAGGTTTTGTGCATTACGGATCCAGTCGCAACCAGCAAGTGCGGCGACGACGCTCTTGTCGATGCCGCGGCTCTGCCGGTATTCGATGTCCTCGATGCAGGCCTGGGGATTCTTGAGTTTCGCGGACTTCAGCAGCCGCTCGAGCCGCCGGGTATCGCGCCAGGCGAGCTCGCGCTCGACGACCATGCCGAAGCGCTCTTCGAATGATAGGCTGGTGCTGGCGGTCAACGCTGCTTGTTCCTCGAACGCGCGGCGGGCCATGCCGTCGAGCTTCAGGGATTTGAGCTGGGTTAAGGTTTGCTGCATCAACATCGCGACCTCCTTGGGTCAGTGGTAATACTCGGGCCCGCCTACGTTCTCGTGATCGGGCGAATGCCATTCGGTAGGCGGAATCGAGAGCATCGGCTGTCGGTCCAAGCCGGATTCGAGGATTGACAGCACGGAGCGACGGGTCGGCGAGCCGATCACGAGCGCCCGTTGGCAGGCCGCTTCCAGCCGTTCCTTGCCGTACTTGCGTGAGAGCGACAGCAGTCCGAGACAGGCGCGGTACCCCATCTCGGGATGGGGCCGGTTGGTCAACAGATGTTTGACGATCGCCTCGGCGCCGGGACCGACCGAGGCGCCCCAGTTCAACAACCGGCCTGGCGTCCATTCCATGTGAGCACGGTGCGCCGCCGGCATGTGCTCGGGCAATGTCGTATGCTTGTTCCGGAGTCGGCTGCTGGCGTGGGCGGCAACGCGCTTGCCGCGGTGCAGGATCTCGACGCAGTGGCGCGTCACGCGCGCGTAGGCCTCTTGACGCACAAGACCGTGCGGGACGCTGTAATAGTGGTGATCGACTTCGACGTGGTAGTCGATGTTGACGCGGCACTTCACGAAGGTTGCGATCTCGTATCGGCGTGTCGGTAACGGGCGCAGCGCTGGCTGATCGAGCCGCTCGAACCATTCGCGGCGGTTGCCGTCAAGCTTCTTGAACGGGCGCCGGTTCAGGTCGGCGATCAGTTTGCCGATCGCCTTGTTCAGCTCGGCCAGGCTGTAGAAGCGATGGTTGCGCAACCGTGCGAGGATCCAGCGCTCGACGATCTGTACGCCAACCTCGACCTTCGCCTTGTCCTGCGGCTTGCGCGGTCGCGCCGGCAACATGGCCGTCGCGTAGTGGTTCACGAAGTCCTGCGTCGTGTTGCCCAGCACCGGTTCGTACCGGTCAGCCTTGGCGATCAATGCCTTGGGGTTGTCGGGCACCAGCAGTTCGGGAACGCCGCCGTAGAATTCCAACGCGTCGATCAGGCTGCCTATCCAGTCGGGCATGGCCTCGGAACGCGTCGCACATGCATAGGTGTAGTTCGAGGCGCCGAGGACGGCCACGAACACGTGGGCCTTGAACGCGACGCCGCCGTCGCGACCGAGGATCGATACGGTTTGCCCGGCGAAGTCGGCGAACAGCTTCTCGCCGGCGCGGTGTTGCTGGCGCATCGAGCGCTTCAGCGCCGCAGCCCAGTCCTTGTACCGCTGGCAGAACTGCGTATAGCGATAGGTGCGTTGGTCGGGGCGGGCCTCGACGTACTCCTCCCAGAGCAGTTGCAGCGTCACGCCCTTGCGGCGCAGGTCTCGGTGCATCGCCGCGTAATCCGGTTCGACCCGCCGGGTCGGGACCGCGGATTCCTCCAGTAGATCCAACCTGATCTCGAGCTCGTCGTCGGCCAGCGGTTCAACAGCAGCCCAGTCGAGGCCGGCCGCGCTCGCGCGTGCGGCGTATGCCGAGATAGCGCCGACGCTGATGCCGATCGCGCGGCTGATCTGGCGGTGCGGCAGGCCGCACGACCACTTCAGCCGCAATACTTCCTTCAGTTTGCGCATGCTCATCCGATGTGCCGGCATCAACCTGTCCCTAAAAAGAGACAAGGCTAACGCCCGTCGTTGATCACATGCGCAACACCACCGCCGAGCCGGAACGGCCATCCCGTTTCGGTCGCGTGATCAGCTGTTTCGGTTCGCTGATCACTCATTCCGGGAACGTGATCACCCGTTTCGGCAAGATGATCGCTCGTTTCGGAAACCGGTGATCAGCGATCACCTTCGACCGAAACGGCCGACCACCATCAATCGGAACCACCGATCACGTTCAACCGAAATCGCTGATCACGTTCGCCGAAATACGCAGCCGGGCGAGGCCACGCACACGCGCCGGTTCTCGCCGAGCTTCAGCGACACCAGCGACGAATCGGGCAGCTCGCCGAGCCGCACCGCACAGTCGAATCCATCGTTGACCAGATCGACCACGCGATCCGACAGATCGAGCGTGATCGTCACGTCGGGGTGCGCGCCCGTGAACGCCGGGATCAGCGGCGCAACGTGCCGGCGCCCGAAGCCGGTCGGCCCCGACACGCGCAGATGGCCGCTCGCCTTCACGCCGCCGGTCGACCCGCTGGCCTCCGCGTTCTGCATGTCGTGCACGATGCGCTGGCAATCCTCGAGGAAGGCCTAGCCCTCGAACGTCAGCGTGAGCTTGCGCGTGGTGCGCACCAGCAGCTTGACGCCGAGCCGCTCCTCGAGCGCATCGAGCCGACGACCGATGATGGCCGATGATGGCCGGCACGACGCCTTCGGCGTTCGCGGCGGCCGACAGGCTGCCCTTCGCGGCAACTGCGATGAAGGTCTCGATCTGCTTGAAACGGTCCATGGAGAAGGCGGAGGCTGAGGAAAGACGCCGGACGCTGTGCCCGCGATGACCGCCAGACTAGGTTGGTAAAAGTAAAAGATCAAGTGATCGTTAGCCGCCTTTTGAGCCGCTCGCATCACGAATAGAATCGATTCCCGACCTCTCACCGGAGCGCACGGCCATGTCGCCCATCGCGGCCCCCTTTCCCAAAGCCATCCTGTTCGACGCCTACGGCACGCTGTTCGACGTGCATGCCGTGGTGGCGGCGGCCGAGCAGCTGTTCCCGGGGCGCGGCGATGCGCTCTCGCAGCTCTGGCGGCGCAAGCAGATCGAATACACGCCACGCAGTTGCGCACGCTGTCGGCGCCCGACGGCGCGCGCGACCGTCCGTTCTGGGACATCACGCTCGACGCGCTGCGCCATGCCGCGCGCACGCTGGGCCTCGCGCTCGGCGCATCGACCGAAAAGCGTCTGATGGACGAATACGCGTGCCTGTCCACCTATCCCGACACGGTACCCGCGCTGCGCCGCCTGCGCGCGCTGCCGGGCGCGCCGCAGCTGCCGATTCTGTCGAACGGCGACGCGCGCATGCTCGACATCGCCGTGAAAAGCGCCGGCATGGCGGGCCTGTTCGATCGCGTGCTGTCGGTCGAAGCCGTACGTGCCTACAAGCCGACCGCGGCCGCCTACCGGCTCGGCACCGACGCGTTCGCCGCCGAGCCTAACGAGATCGCGTTCGTCTCGTCGAACGGCTGGGATGCCGCCGGCGCAGGCTGGTTTGGCTACACGACGTTCTGACTCAATCGCGGCGGCGCGCCCGGCGAGGAACTCGGCATCGCGCCGGTCGCCACCGGCGCCGGCATGGACGACCTGCTCGCCTTCATCGCGGGCCTCGCCGCCTGAGCCGGCCGCGCGTATCGGGCGGCGGCGCTCTTACAATACCGGTTCGTCCTCGTTGCCCGACCGCATCCGATGAACCCGTCCGCCGCCTCGATCACGATCGACATCCCGCCCGAATTCGCGCCCACGCCCGAGCATCCGCCGCGCGTGCGACCCCGGCCGCCGATGCCGACCGCCACGCGCATCCCGCAGCACACGCACGCCTGGGCCCAGCTCGCCTACGCGCCGCGCGGCGTGCTGCGCGTGACGACGGCGGGCACCCCCTGGATGGTTCCGCCGTCGCGCGCGATCTGGACGCCGCCGCACGTCGCGCACGAAATCGTGGTGGTCGAGGATGCGTTCCTGCGCACGCTCTATATCGACGAATCGGCGATTCCCGGCGGTCTCGACGATTGCCGGGTGGTGGAGGTGTCGGGGCTGCTGCGCGAGTTGATCGTCGCGCTCGATGCGCGCGATCTGCCGCAGGCGCGCGAGCGGATGCTAACGGCGCTGATTCCCTGACGAGCTGACGCGTAGCGAACTGCTGCCGCTCGCCGTGCCGATGCCGACCGAGAAGCGGCTGCGCGCGCTGTGCGAGGCGGTGCTCGCGCACCCGGCGCAGGCCGAATCGCTCGACTACTGGGCCGCCCACGTCGGCGCGAGCACGCGCACCATCGCGCGGCTGTTTCGTCAGGAGTTGGGAGTGAGTTTCACGCAATGGCAGCAGCAGGCGCTGCTGGCGCGGGCGATCCCGCTGCTGAACCAGGGACGGCCGATGTCGCATGTGGCGGCGCAGGAACTCGGCTATCAAAGCCAGAGCGCGTTCTCCGCGATGTTACGGCGAGCGTTCGGCAAAAGCCCGCGTGCGTTCATGCTCGGCGACACCGGCACGCCGCCGCCCGATCCCGAAGATCCCGCGGCGCTGGCCGAGCTGGCTACACGCGCCGATACGGCCTGAGCGCATCCGCGACCGCCTGCAAGCGCGCGCTCAATGCACGCGCGCACCATGTGGCGAATCGAGCCGAGCTGCGCGAGCCGCGGCCCGCGAGCCGATAGCCCATGCGCAGGTAAAGCTTGGCGGCGGGGTTGTCGACGAACACGCGCAGTTGCGTCTCGCGCAGCCCGCGCGCCTGCGCCCAGCGATGCGCGGTGTCGAGCAGATAAATGCCCGCGCCGATACCGGGGCGGTGTCCCATTCGTAGTTGAAGGTTGGGACGGCGGGGTTTTCATAGATTAGGCAGACTTCCGATTATGGTCAACGCGTTTTTCGAGTTATCGATGCAGGGCGACGGCGAGGATCCAGAGGTCGTTGGCACCACCGAGCTTGCGGAAGCGCTTCTCCGCTTCCAGGAAACCGGTGGCCGCCCAGCGCATCGCCATGTCGGCGTCGCGATAGCGATGGACCCGACCACTCACGCGGCGCACCGCACCGTTCGGATTCTCGATCAGGTTCGTCGTCGCCAGACTGCGGATCAGACTCGGCGTCAGGTCCATGCGGTTCACCGTGAACGTCTCCTCCAGCCCTTCAAGCAACGACGCCGCGGCGTCCGGATGATCAGCCTTCAGCCATGCTGCCTGCGTCTTCAGCCGGGCGATGCCGTCATCGGCAGGCAGCTTGTACGCCGCGCGCATGACAGCCGCGACCTGCGCTCGCGTCTGCTTCGGCAACCGTTCGGTGCGGCGGCTCCGGTTTTTCTAGACACAGATTTGGGGTAAAAAGCATCATCCAAACTGGAGTCTGAGATGTTGAAGAAGACGGTAGACGCCGCCAGCGCCGCCGAATTCAAACGGGGGTCCCTTGGGCGCAAACGCGCTGTCGTCCTGCGCTTACTACGCGGCGAATCCGTTGATGCCGTTTCTCGCGAAGTCGGCGTCACGATTGCCGAACTCGAACAATGGCGTGAACTCGCCTTGGCAGGCAT
>WNEB01000110.1 GCA_009914575.1 Burkholderia gladioli | reverse complement strand
GACCGTGGTAGCCAATACTGCTCGCGCGAGCACCGCGCCCTGTTGGAGCAATACGCTTTGATCGCCAGCATGAGTGCCAGAGGCAACTGCTACGACAACGCAGCAATGGAGAGTTGGAACCACAGTCTGGAGCGTCGAGGCGCCTTCAACCCCGGCAACGCCACCGGCGCCTGGCTCGGCGGCATGGCGATCGGCGCGGGCATGCCGCTCACGCAACTGCCGTGGGTGGGCGTGGCGATGGCGCTCGGCGCGTTGGCGTTGACGCTGTGGTCGGCGTCCCTCGAACGTCGGCCGTTCGCGGGGCCGTCGACGCTGGCCTGAACGGCGCGGTCGCCGCGCGGCGCCTTTCCTGCGGAATAGATCGAACCGGCCCGCTTGCGGCGCACCTCACCCGAAACCGCGCGGGCAACACCGCCGGCACAAACCTGCGTCATGGTCCAAAGCCAGCGCCCGGTGTAGCATCTCGACCGATGAAAACGATCCTCACCCGCGATTTCCTGGCGCTGATCCTCAGCGTCGCGGTGGTCGGCCTCGGCACCGGCGCGACCTTGCCGTTGACCGCGCTCGCGCTGACCGAATCGGGCCACGGCACCGGCGTGGTCGGCATGCTGACCGCCGCGCAGGCGGGCGGCGGCCTCGCGATCGTGCCGTTCGTCACCTGGCTCACGCGCCGCTTCGGCGCGCGCGAATCGATCGTCGTGTCGGTGCTGACCGTGGCTGCGGCCACCGCCGCGATGCAGGTCACCGCCGATCTCGTCGTCTGGGCCGTGCTGCGCGCGCTGTGCGGCGCGGCGCTGATGCTGCTGTTCACGATCGGCGAAGCCTGGGTCAACGAACTGGCCGACGACGCCACGCGCGGCCGCGTGGTCGCCATCTACGCCACCAACTTCACGCTGTTCCAGATGGCCGGCCCGGTGCTGGTCAGCCAGATCGCCGATCTCGGCAGCACGCGCTTCGCGCTGTGCGGCGCGCTGTTCCTGCTCGCGCTGCCGACGCTGGCCGCAATCCGCCGCCCGCCCGGCGCGAGCGCGCCGCATCGCGACGAACCCGAGCACGACCACTGGCGGTGCGTACTGCCGCTGATGCCGGCGCTGATCGTCGGCACCGCGTTCTTCGCGCTGTTCGATACGCTCGCGCTGTCGCTGCTGCCGATCTACGGGATCGAGCGCGGCGTCGCGAGCGGCGTGGCCGTACTGCTGGCGTCGATCACGCTGCTCGGCGACACCACCATGCAGTTTCCGATCGGCTGGCTCGCCGACAGGCTCGACCGCGCACGCGTGCATCTGGGCGCGGGCATCGTCGTCACGCTGCTGCTGCCGTTGCTGCCGCTGGTCATCGCGAATCCGTGGCTGTGCTGGCCGCTGCTGTTCGTGATCGGCGCGGCGGCGGGCAGCACCTATACGCTGTCGATCGTCGCGTGCGGCGAACGGTTTCGCGGCGCGGCGCTCGTCACCGCCAGCTCGCTGGTGTCGGCGTCGTGGAGCGCGGCGAGCTTCGGCGGCCCGATCGCGGCCGGCTCGCTGATGAACGCGTGGGGCAGCGATGCGCTGATCGGCGTGATGGTGGCCGCGTCGCTCGCCTTCGTGATGGCCGCGTTATGGGAGCGGCGGCGCGGGATGTGAGCGCCGGAGCGCGCCGGCAGAATGCCGCCGCCGTCACGGGCGGCGGACACACACCGCGACTCGACCGATGACGGCGCAGCCGCCCCGCCTTGCGCCGAACGAAGCGCCCCGTCCTTCAAGGCAACGTCAACCCGCCTGCCGCGCCTGCGGCCCGCGACCGCGCGTCGCCGCGCCGAGCCGAGCCCCAGCACGAACAGCGCCGACGCCAGCACCGGCAACGCCGCCGCGTGAAACAACGATTCGTTGCTCCAGTTCAGCGCGATCAGCTGGCCGCCGACGAGCGGCCCGAGCACCGAGCCGATGCGGCCGATCCCGAGGCTCCAGCCGATGCCGGTCGAACGCAGCGCGGTCGGATAGAACTGCCCGGCCAGCGCGTTGACGGTCGGCTGGCCGCCCACCACGCAAAATCCGCCCGCGAACACCACGGCCAGCAGCCACGGCAGCGGGCCCGCCACCGCGCCGATCGCGCCCACCGACACGGCCGCGCCGAGAAAGCAGACGAACAGCACGCGCACGAAGCCGAAGCGCTCGATCAGGCTGCCGAGCAGCAAGGTGCCGGCCACGCCGCCCGTCTGCAGCGCCGTGCCGACGATCACCGCCGTCGACGGCGCATAGCCGGCGTCGCGCATCACGGTCGGCAGCCAGTTCGACAGGAAGTACAGATCGATGAGGTTCATGAAGCTGATCGCCCACAGCAGCAGCGTGACGGGCAGGCGGTCGGCGCGGAACAGCTCGGCGACGGGTGCGCCGTCGGCGGCCGGCTCGCGCACCACGAGGCGCGTCTGCGCGTCGATGGCGAGGCCCGGCGCGAAGCCGGCCAGCCACGCGCGGGCGCGCTCGACGCGGCCCTTCAGCACCAGGAACTGCAGCGATTCGGGCAGCCACGCGAGCATCGCCAGCGCCAGCCGAACGGCCGGGATCAGCGCGGCGCTGACGAAGCCGCCCAGCGCCGCGCCGAGCGTGAAGCCGCACGACACGTACATCATCCGCTTGACGCGATGCGCGGCCGGGCTGAATTCGCCGACCAGCGCCATCGCGTTCGGCATTATGCAGCCGAGGCCGAGGCCCGTGACGAAACGCAGGGCAACCAGCGTCGAAATGGTGGAGACGAACGGCGTGGCGAGCACGGTCAGCGCGAAGAACAGCGTCGCGCCGATCAGCACCGGCCGGCGGTCGATCCGGTCGGCCAGCACCGACAAGCCGAGCGCACCGATCAGCATGCCGAACAGACTCGCGCTGAATACCGGGCCGAGCGCGGATTTCGCCACGCCCCATTCGGCGATCACGCTCGGCGCGACGTAACCCATCGCCTGCGCGTCGAAACCGTCGATGACGAGACAGGCGCCGCATAGCACCAGCAACAGCGCGTGAAAGCCGGGCCGCCGCGTGTCCTCGATCACGCGGTCGACTTCGAGCGTGCGCGCGGCGGCGTGCGGGGCGCTCATCGCGCGGCTCCGAAGGCGGCGTGCACCGATGCCGGGAGCAGGCAATCGCTGAACGGGGTGGCTGTGTGGAATCGGGGCATGGGCGTCTCCAGGATCTCGCAAGTCGGGCAGGCGGCGCGGCGCGGGCAACCGCTGCCCGTGCGAAACGTTACGAATGGTAAAACCAATTTCTCATAACGTAACCGCCGTATACCCTGAGCCCGCCCTCGCCCGCCGCGCGCAGCCACTATCCATATGAACAAACCGCCGAACCGCGCCTGGCCGGCGCTGCTACTATGCTTGAGGTAATCGGGACGCTTCGCTCCGTTTGCCCATCCAATCCAGACATGATTCCGCTCACCATCCCCGAACTGGTCGAACGCGCCGGCGCCCGGCCTTATCTGCGCGAACACCTCGCGCTGGCCCCGGGCGGCAACGCGGCCATCGCCACGCTGCCCGGCATGACGCTCGGCAGCAGCTATCAACCGATCTACGACGTGACGATGCCCGGCGCACCGCAGTCGTCGTCGTTCGCCGACGCGATCGAGCGCTACGGCGACGAGCTCGGTTTCCAGGCCGTGCTCAGCTCGGAAAGCGACGCGCTGCTCGATCCGTTCGAGGCGATCGGCGAGGACACACTGCTCGTCGAGTTCGACCGACTCTCGCGCGCGCTCCACGCCATCAACTTCTTCGGCGCGCAACGCCACGGGCTGCTGTTCCTGCGCGTGCACGAGCGGCTGCTCAAGAGCGTCAAGTACGATCACGGCAAGCATTTCGGCGCGGTGCTGCGCCAGTTCGGCATCAACCCCGAACGCGTCGTGATCGAACTGCCGGCGGCGGTCGTCGCACACAAGACGTTCGTCGGCTATCTGACCAAGAGCTATCAGCATCACGGCTTCAAGGTGGCCGACAAGCTGCCCGATCCGGGGCGGGTTCTCGCCGTCGAATCGGAGCTGGCGCGCCCCGACTACATCAAGATGGATGCGACGATCGCGCTGCGCGACGGCATGGTGAAGGCGCTGGTCGGCTACGCGCAGCGCATGAGGATTCCGATCATTTTCGATCAGGTGTCCGATGAAACGCAGTTCTCGCTGCTGCGTCAGTACGATGTGCGGCTCATGCAGGGGCCGGTGTTCGCGCAGCCCGCGCACGTCTGAAGCCGGCCCGCGCGCCGCGGTCGCGACGGCCCGGCGCGTTCCCTCGATGCCCCCCCTCGCGCCCCTTCAGCCCGGCTCGCCGAACCGCTGCGCCAGCGCGCGCAGCTTCGGGCCGATGCGCTTGCGAAACACCTCCTCGCCCATCGACGACGCCGGCCCGCTGCAGCTGAGGATCAGCCAGCGCCCTTCGCGCGGCTCGCGATACGGCACGGCCACCGCGTTCACGTCGTCGTGCCAGTCGCGAAACGAGTAGCAGCAGCCGTCGCTCGCGAAATCGGCCAGCGCACGTTCGACCGCCGCCACGCCGAGCCTCAACTCCGCCAGCAGCGCCGCGCGCGCGTCGACCGGCTGCACCGCCAGATAGGCGCGCCCCATCGAACTCGTCAGCATCGACAGCCGCGAACCGGCGGCCAGGCCCAGCGTCAGCGCCGTCTCGCTGCGGATCGTTTCGAGGTAGATCATGTCGAGCCCGTCGCGGCAGCCGAGCGAACCCGCCGCGCCGATCTCGCGCGGGAGCGCCTGCATGTGCGGGCGCGCCACGTCGAGCGCGCTGGCACCGGACAGCAGCGCATAGCCGAGCGACAGCACGCCGGCGTCGAGCTCGTACTTGCCGGCGGCGGCGTCGAAGCGCAGATAGCCGAGCACGGCGAGCGTGTAGGCGAGCCGGTTCACGGTCGCTTTCGGCAAACCGGTGCGCTCGACAAAGTCGCGATTGCCGAGCAGGGTTTCGCCGGGACGGAACGCGCGCAGCAGATCGAGGCCGCGCGCGAGCGCCGTGACGAACTTGCGTTCGCCGAGCGCCGGGTCAGGATGGGTTGAATTCATACGGTGCTACACTGAGCGTCGATTTGCAAAACATTGTTCCGCACAGCGGAACTCCAGTCAAGCAAGGAGATAGCCATGGCTGCTGCCGCTTTCCATTGGGACGACCCGCTGCTGCTCGACCAGCAGCTCGCCGACGACGAACGGATGATCCGTGACGCCGCGCACGCCTACGCGCAAGGCAAGCTCGCGCCGCGCGTGTCCGAGGCGTTCCGCCACGAAAAGACCGATGCGGCGATCTTCCGCGAGATGGGCGAGATCGGCCTGCTCGGCCCGACGATTCCCGAGGAATACGGCGGCCCCGGCCTGAACGCCGTCAGCTACGGGCTGATCGCGCGCGAGGTGGAGCGCGTCGATTCCGGCTATCGCTCGATGATGTCGGTGCAGTCGTCGCTCGTGATGGTGCCGATCTTCGAATTCGGCTCGGATGCGCAGAAGCAGCAGTATCTGCCGAAGCTCGCGAGCGGCGAATGGATCGGCTGCTTCGGCCTGACCGAGCCGAACCACGGCTCGGTCCCGGGCAGCATGGTCACGCGGGCGAAGAAGGTGGCCGGCGGCTACGGGTTGTCGGGCGCGAAGATGTGGATCACGAACTCGCCCATCGCCGACGTGTTCGTGGTGTGGGCCAAATGCGGCGGCTCCGGTTTTTCTAGACACAGATTTGGGGTAAAACGCATCATCCAAACTGGAGTCTGAGATGTTGAAGAAGACGGTAGACCTGCAGGCAGTTGCGCTGACGGCAACGGAGGGCGCGCGTAGCGCGACCGTAGACGCCGCCAGCGCCGCCGAATTCAAACGGTGGTCCCTTGGGCGCAAACGCGCTGTCGTCCTGCGCTTACTACGCGGCGAATCCGTTGATGCCGTTTCTCGCGAAGTCGGCGTCACGATTGCCGAACTCGAACAA
>WNEB01000011.1 GCA_009914575.1 Burkholderia gladioli | reverse complement strand
GAAAGCGTTCTCCTCCTCCAGCCGCGCCACTTCACGTTTGAGCCGTGCATGTTCGGCCAACTCCAAGCGTTGTGCCTGATCGTCCTGGTCGTGCCGCCGCGCCTGGGCGCGCCAACTGTACAGCTGGGCAGGCTGCAACCCCAGATCACGAGCCACCGTGGTTACCCCTTCTGTGGCCGCTCGCAACAGTGCCTGCTGCCTGAACTCCAGGCTGAACTCCTGCCCCTTTCTGCCTGCCTTGCTCTTGGTCATCGTCCACCTCCTATTGCGATAGTTAATCGCTTATAGGGGTGTCCGTGAAACGGTGGCAAGATCACGCTCGTCCGCAATCCGTTCGTATCGCCTGAAATTATGCCCGTCGATGCTATTGCATCCTCACACTCGATTTATGCAACAACGCCCCTACGCGGTCGCGCTGCGCGCGCTGGTCGAATCCGAGCAGCCGCACCTGATCGTGCCCGAGATCGAGGCGATCGCCACCGACGCGCTGGCGGCCCTCGAGGCGGCCGGCGTGGCCGAGGTGATTCCCACCGCGCGCGCCACCCAGCTGACGATGAACCGCGAGGGCATCCGCCGTCTCGCGGTCGAGGAACTCGGCCTGCCGACCTCGCGCTACGCGTTCGCGCAGTCGTTCGAGGAATTTAGCGCGGCGATCGCATCGATCGGCTTCCCGTGCGTCGTGAAGCCGGTGATGTCGTCGTCGGGCAAGGGCCAGTCGGTCGTCCGCGAGGACGCCGACATCGAACCGGCCTGGCAATACGCGATGGCCGGCGGCCGCGTGAATCACGGTCGCGTGATCGTCGAGGGCTTCGTCGATTTCGAATACGAAATCACCCAGCTGACGGTGCGCGCGATCGACCCGGCCAGCGGCGAAACCCGCACCTATTTCTGCGACCCGGTCGGCCATGTCCAGGCGGCGGGCGATTACGTCGAATCCTGGCAACCGCAGCCGATGAGCGCGCTGGCCCTGGAACGTTCGCGCGAAATCGCACACAAAGTGACAACGGCGCTCGGCGCTCGGCGGCCGCGGCCTGTTCGGCGTGGAGCTGTTCGTGCGCGGCGACGAAGTCTGGTTTTCCGAGGTCAGCCCGCGTCCGCACGACACGGGGCTCGTCACGCTGGCCTCGCAGCGCCAGTCGGAGTTCGAACTGCATGCGCGCGCGATTCTCGGCCTGCCGGTCGATCCGACCCTGTCTTCGCCGGCCGCCTCGGCGGTGATCTACGGCGGCATCGACGAGGCCGGCATCGCGTTCGAGGGCGTGGCCGAGGCGCTGGCCGTGCCGGGCGTGGATCTGCGCCTGTTCGGCAAGCCGGAAAGCTTCGTCAAGCGCCGCATGGGCGTGGCGGCGACGGGCGCCGATGTCGACGAGGCGCGCGAGCGCGCACGGCGCGCCGCCGCGGCGGTCCGCCCGGTGTCGGCCCGCTGAGGCGGGCAGGGCGCCGCAACCGTATCGAAGGTCGTGGCGGCATGCGTCGCGCGGCCGGGGAGCATCGCTATGAAATGGGTACTGACTGCCGTGCTGTGCGCGGCGGTGTCGGGTTGCGGCGTTGCCGCCGCGCCGTGCCGCGTCGCCTCGACCGGGCTGAAGATGGTGCCGCTGGTCGGGCACGTGGCGGTCGCACCGACCGACGGTTGCGCGGTCGTGATCGATCCCTGTTATGTGCGCCGGCCGGTTCGTTGCCGGCGCGCGGCCAACACGGAGAACGCATGATTCGCATCACGTTCGCGGCCGGCGTGCTTGCCGGCGCGACCGGCCTCGGCCTGATTCCGGCGGCGCATGCCGGGCAACTGACCGTCGAGGAAATCGACACCGACGCGCGCACCGTGTCGACCTATCGATGCGCGAACCGGCCGAAGCCGGTGCGGGGGGCCTACTGGCTGGCCCGCACCGGCCAGAGCTTCGCGCTGGTGCCGGTCGACGGCAAGCCGATGCTGTTCGTCGACACCGTTTCCGCCTCGGGCGCGCGTTATCAGGCCGGCCGCTACGTCTGGCGGACCAAGGGCCGCACCGGCAGCCTGCGCGACGAAATCGGCGGCCAGGATGCGCCGCCGCTGGCCGATTGCACGGAGATCGCGCCGCGCGGCAAGCCTCCGTGAGGCGCTGCGCGGCTTCGTCGCGGGCCAGTGCTACAATGCTGCCCTTTCCGTCGGCGTTCGGTCGCACGGGGCGGCGCGCCGGGATCGTTTCCGGCGTCGCGGCGGCGTCGCGCGGCGCGCCGCAGTAGTTCCGTCATTCATTCCATACGTCGTTCGCGCGGCAGCCGGTCACCGGCCCGACCGCGCCAGATTTCCCGCCGCGCCATTTGAGCGAAACGCCGACCATGTCCGATTCAGCAGCCACGTCCGTCGACGCAACTTTCGATCAGTTCGGCCTCGCGCCCGACATTCTGAAGGCCATTGCGGAGCAGGGCTATACGAAGCCGACGCCGATCCAGGCGCAGGCGATTCCGGTCGTGCTGTCCGGGCGCGACGTGATGGGCGCGGCGCAAACCGGCACCGGCAAGACGGCCAGCTTCTCACTGCCGATCATCCAGCGCCTGCTGCCGCAAGCGAACACCAGCGCCTCGCCGGCACGCCACGCGGTGCGCGCGCTGATCCTGACGCCGACCCGCGAGCTGGCCGACCAGGTGGCCGCCAACGTGCACTCGTACGCGAAGAACACGGCGCTGCGCAGCGCCGTGGTGTTCGGCGGCGTCGACATGAACCCGCAGATGGCCGAACTGCGCCGCGGCGTGGAAATCCTGATCGCCACGCCGGGCCGCCTGCTCGACCACGTTCAGCAAAAAACGGCGAACCTGCGCCAGGTGCAGATGCTGGTGCTCGACGAAGCCGACCGGATGCTCGACATGGGCTTTCTGCCCGATCTGCAGCGCATCCTGAACCTGCTGCCGAAGGTGCGTCAGACGCTGCTGTTCTCGGCCACGTTCTCGCCCGAAATCAAGAAGCTCGCCGCCACTTACCTAACGAATCCGCAAACCATCGAAGTCGCGCGCAGCAACGCCACCGCGACCAACGTGACGCAGATCGTCTACGACATCGCCGAAGGCGACAAGCAGGCTGCCGTCGTCAAGCTGATCCGCGACCGTGCGCTCAAGCAGGTGATCGTGTTCTGCAACAGCAAGCTCGGCGCGAGCCGGCTGGCGTGCCAGCTCGAGCGCGACGGCGTGGTGGCCACCGCGATTCACGGCGACCGCTCGCAAAACGAACGGATGCAGGCGCTCGACGCGTTCAAGCGCGGTGAAGTCGAGGCGCTGGTGGCGACCGACGTGGCCGCGCGCGGCCTCGACATCGCCGAACTGCCGGCCGTGATCAACTTCGATCTGCCGTTCAACGCGGAAGACTACGTGCACCGGATCGGCCGCACCGGCCGTGCGGGCGCCTCGGGCGACGCGCTGTCGCTGTGCAGCCCGAACGAGCGCAAGCAACTGGCCGATATCGAAAAGCTGATCAAGCGCGACCTGCCGTTGCAGGCGCTGGCGATCGACGCGCCGGTGCGTCTGCGCCGCGAGCACGGCGAACGCAGCGAGCGTGGCGAACGCGGAGAACGAAGCGAGCGCGGCGACCGCGGCGAAGCTCGCGGCCCGCGCCGTACGCATGCGCACGGCGGCGAGCGCACGTATCATTCGCGTCGCGAAGCGCCGGTCGACGAATTTTTCCTGAAGCCCTACGTGCCGTCGGCAAGCGCGCGCGAGCAGGAAGAGGAAGAGGCGGTCAAGCAACCGGCCCGGCCCGAGAAGAAGTCGAAGCAGCCGCTGGCCGCGCTGCTGGGCGGCTTCGGCATGCCGCGCCGTTCGTCGTCCTCGTAAGCGGCGGCGGGCTCTGGCCTGACAGCGGGCGGATGCGAAAGCGTCCGCCCGTTTTGTTTTGGGGCCGGAAAAGAAGAGGCGTGCCGGGTTCGGCGGGTCAGCGGGCGTTCGGCCCGAAGCGCACGGCCCATGCGACCGTTGCGGCCGGAAAGAACGCGTCGAACGACGTCTGCGCCGCCGGCGGCAGCGTCAGGCCGAGATGCGTGGCCGCCGCGTTGAGCGCGGCCAGCGGCCTGGACGGATCGAGTGCGGTCGCGCCGAGGCACTGCTGGAGGTAGATCTGCCGCGCGGCGGAGTCGAGCAGATAGGCGCCGCGCGCGACATGCGTGACGCCGGCATCGCGATCGTCCACCACCACGGCGAGCTGGTAAGCCCATTGGCCGTCGGCGCGTTTCAGCACGAAATCGCCGACTTCGGTGGCGAGATCCTGCGTTTGCTCGCCTTGCCAGCGGTCGTCGAAACGGATCGAAGCCGCCGCGCCGTCGGGCACGCGCAGCCGCCAGGCGCGCGCGGGCTTGCCGTGCAGGCCGCCGCGACAGGTGCCGGGATAGGCGAGCGTGGTGTGACGTTCATGGGCGGCCCGCAGCGAATCGGCGATTTCCCTGCGCGTGCAGCCGCACGGATAGACATGGCCTGCCTGGGTGAGCGCGTCGAGCGCCTCGGTGTAGGCCGCGTCGCGCCGGCTTTGCCAGACGGGCGGCGCATCGGCCGCGAGCCCGAACGCGGCCAGCGTGTCGAGGAGCGCGTCTGCCGCGCCGGGCACCGTGCGCGGGCCGTCGACATCCTCGATCCGCACGAGCCACGTGCCGCCATGGGCGCGGGCGTCGAGCCAGCTTGCCAGCGCGCCGACCAGCGAGCCGAAATGCAGCGGACCGGTGGGCGACGGCGCGAAGCGGCCGCAGTAGCGCGCGCTCAAGGCCGGCCCGGTGTGCGAAAGCCGGCCGCCGCGTCAGGCTGCGCTCGGTTGCGAGGCTGCGCTGCTGGCGGGCGCCTTGCCGCTGGCCGGATGGCAGGCGGGGCAGGATTGGCCAGCGACGTACAGCGGCGATTGCTGCGCTTCGGCCGTGACCACGGCGCGGCATGCGAAGCAGGTGACGTTGTCGGTCGGCTCCAGTTGCGGATTCAGCGCGGTGCGATGGTCGAACACGAAGCAGTCGCCGTGGTAGTGCGCGCCGCCGACTTCCTCGAAATACTTCAGGATGCCGCCTTCGAGCTGGTAGACGTGATCGATGCCGATTTCCTTCATGTGGATCGCGGCCTTCTCGCAGCGGATGCCGCCGGTGCAGAACGACACGACCGTCTTGCCTTCGAGATCGGCGCGGTTTGCGTCGATCACGGCTGGGAATTCGCTGAATTTGTCGATACGGTAATCGAGCGCGTGATCGAACGTGCCGACATCGACCTCGAACGCATTGCGCGTGTCGAGCATGACGACCGGGCGGCCTGCGTCGTCCTGGCCGCGGTCGAGCCAGGCTTTCAGCGTGTGCGCATCGACCGACGGCGCGCGACCGAGCTCCGGCTTGATGGCCGGCTTCTTCATCGTGATGATCTCGCGCTTCAAGCGCACCAGCATGCGGCGGAACGGCTGCGAATCGGACAGGCTTTCCTTGAACTGAAGGCCGGCGAACTTGCCTTCGAACAGCGGATCGTCGAGCAGATAGGCGATGAACGAATCGGTGGCCTCGCGCGGGCCGGCGACGAACAGGTTGATGCCTTCGGGCGACAGCAGGATCGTGCCGCGCAGCCCGAGCGACTGGCAGCGCTCGGTGACGAGCGGCCGCCAGGCTTCGGGCGACTCGATCGTGACGAAGCGGTAGGCGGCGAGGTTGACGATGGACATGATGAACCGGTGATGAAGCGGGGCGGGCGCGGCGCACGGCAGCGCCGAAAACGGCGCAAATGAGGGTGGGATGCCGCGCGGCGGGCCGCCGCGTGAATGAGCGAAACCCCTATTATCCCGCAAACGGGCCGGCGAACCAGTCGGTCGCATGGGGCAGGCAACGTGTCGCGCCGCCGGGGCCCGATGCGCAATCCCCGCCACACCTGGCCGGATGGCCAGCACGGCGTTTTTTCCGGCGGCCGACCGTTGCCTTCGCCGCGACGCGGCTACAATAACGCCCATGTCAGATCCCCGCTTCGTCCATCTTCGCGTTCACTCCGAATTCTCGATTGCCGACGGCATCGTGCGCCTCGACGACCTCGTCAAGGCCGCGGTCGCCGATGGTCAGGGCGCGCTCGCCCTGACCGATCTCGGCAATGCATTCGGCCTCGTCCGGTTCTACCAGGAAGCCCGTGGAAAGGGCGTCAAGCCGATCGCCGGCTGCGACGTCTGGATCACGAACCACTACGATCGTGACAAACCCTCACGCCTGTTGCTGCTGGTGCGCGACAAGGCCGGTTACCTGAATCTCTGCGAGCTGCTGTCCAAGGCCTGGCTCACCAATCAATGCCGCGGCCGCGCGGAAGTCGACGCCCAATGGCTCGAATCCGAGCTCGGCCAGGGCCTGCTCGCGCTATCGGGCGCGCAGCAGGGCGACATCGGCCTCGCGCTCGCGGCGGGCAACCTCGAAGCGGCGCGCCGTCATGCGCAGCGCTGGTCGCGCGTGTTCCCGGGCGGCTTTTATATCGAGTTGCAGCGCTACGGCCAGCCGGGCGCCGAAGCTTACGTGCAGGAGGCGGCCAAGCTTGCCGCCGAGCTGAAGCTGCCGGTGGTGGCCACGCATCCGCTGCAGTTCATGGGCGACGACGATTTCACGGCGCACGAGGCGCGCGTCTGCATTTCGGAAGGCGACATCCTCGCCAATCCGCGCCGCCAGAAGCGTTTCACGACCGATCAGTGTTTCCGTACCCAGGCCGAGATGGCCGCGCTGTTCGCCGATATCCCGTCGGCCGTGCAGAACACGGTCGAGATCGCCAAGCGCTGCAACCTCAAGCTCGAACTGGGCAAGCCGAAGCTGCCGCTGTTCCCGACGCCGGACGGCATGTCGCTCGACGACTACCTCGTCCAGCTGTCGCAGGAAGGGCTCGAAAAGCGGCTGGAGCAGCTCTACCCCGATACGACCGAGCGCGATGCGCAGCGCGCCACGTATTACCAGCGCCTCGAATTCGAGTGCAACACGATCAAGAAGATGGGTTTCCCCGGCTACTTCCTGATCGTGGCGGACTTCATCAACTGGGCTAAGAACAACGGCGTGCCGGTCGGCCCGGGCCGCGGCTCGGGCGCCGGTTCGCTGGTGGCCTATTCGCTCGGCATTACCGATCTCGATCCGCTGCGCTACAACCTGCTGTTCGAGCGTTTCCTGAACCCGGAGCGGGTGTCGATGCCTGACTTCGACATCGACTTCTGCCAGCACGGTCGCGATCGCGTGATCCAGTACGTGAAGAAAAAGTACGGCGCGGATGCGGTCTCGCAGATCGCCACGTTCGGCACGATGGCCGCGAAGGCGGCCGTGCGCGACGTCGGCCGCGTGCTCGACCTCGGCTACATGTTCACCGACGGCATCGCGAAGCTGATCCCGTTCAAGCCGGGCAAGCACGTCACGATCGCCGACGCGATGAAGGAAGAGCCGCAGCTGCAGGAGCGCTACGACAACGACGACGAAGTCCATCAGCTGCTCGATCTCGCGCAGCGCGTCGAGGGCCTCACGCGTAACGTCGGCATGCACGCCGGCGGCGTGCTGATCGCGCCCGGCAAGCTGACCGATTTCTGCCCGCTCTACGTGCAGGGCGAGGACGGCGGCGTCGTGAGCCAGTACGACAAGGACGACGTGGAGTCGGTGGGCCTCGTCAAGTTCGACTTTCTGGGCCTGACCACGCTGACCATCCTCGATTGGGCCGAGCGCTTCATCCGCCGTCTCGATCCGTCGAAGGCCGACTGGTCGCTCGCGCAGGTGCCGCTCGACGATCCGGCCTCGTTCCAGATCCTCAAGAAGGCGAACACGGTCGCCGTGTTCCAGCTGGAAAGCCGCGGCATGCAAGGCATGCTGAAGGATGCGCAGCCCGACCGCTTCGAGGACATCATCGCGCTCGTGTCGCTGTATCGCCCGGGCCCGATGGACCTGATCCCGAGCTTCTGCGCACGGAAGCACGGCCGCGAGAAGGTGGAGTATCCGGATCCGCGCGTCGAACCCGTCCTGAAAGAGACCTACGGCATCATGGTCTATCAGGAGCAGGTGATGCAGATGGCGCAGATCATCGGCGGCTACTCGCTCGGCGGCGCCGATTTGCTGCGCCGCGCGATGGGCAAGAAGAAGGCCGAGGAGATGGCGAAGCATCGCGAGATCTTCGCCGAGGGCGCGGCCAAGAACGGCCTGGCACGCGAGAAGTCCGACGAAATCTTCGACTTGATGGAGAAGTTCGCGGGCTACGGCTTCAACAAGTCGCATGCGGTCGCCTATGCGCTGCTCGCCTACTACACGGCCTGGCTGAAGGCGCATCATCCCGCCGAATTCATGGCGGCCAACTTGACGCTCGCGATGGACGATACCGACAAGGTGAAGATCCTGTTCGACGACTGTCTCGTGAACGGCCTCAAGGTGCTGCCGCCCGATATCAACCAGTCCGAATACCGTTTCGAGCCGGTGGCCGAAGCCGACGGCAAGCGCTCGAAAACGATCCGTTACGGCCTGGGCGCCGTCAAGGGCAGCGGCCAGAACGCAATCGAAGACATCCTGCGCACGCGCAAGGAAGACGGCGCGTTCAAGGATCTGTTCGATTTCTGCGAGCGGATCGACCGCCGTCTCGTCAACCGCCGCACCGTCGAGGCGCTGATCCGCGCCGGCTCGTTCGACTCGCTCACGCTCAATCGCGCGCAACTGATCGCCTCGGTGCCGCTCGCGATGGAAGCGGCCGATCAGGCCGAAGCGAACGCGATGCAGGCCGGGCTGTTCGACATGGGGGCGGAATCGCCGCATGCGCACGCGCTCGTCGACGAGCCGGCCTGGGACGACAAGCGCCGCCTGCAGGAAGAGAAGGGCGCGCTCGGCTTCTACCTGTCGGGCCACCTGTTCGACGCCTATCGCGATGAAGTGCGCCGCTTCGCGCGCATGAAGCTCGGCGAACTGAAGGAAGGGCGCGCCAAGCTCGTGGCTGGCGTCATCGCATCGCTGCGCACGCAGATGACGCAGCGCGGCAAGATGATCATCGCGTTGCTCGACGACGGTTCGGGTCAATGCGAAATCACCGTGTTCAACGAGCAGTTCGATGCGAATCGCGGCCTGTTCAAGGAAGACGAACTGCTGATCGTGCAGGGGCAGGCGCGTAACGATGACTTCACGGGCGGCCTGCGCTTCACGGCCGATTCGGTCATGGATCTCGAGCGCGCGCGCAGCCGTTATGCGCAAGCGGTTCGCATGACGATGAACGGCAATGCCGACGCGGTCGCGCTGCGCCGCGTGCTCGAGCCGCACGTCGCCAAGGCCGAGGCCGCGCCAGTTGCGCCGCCGCCGGCTCCGTCCGGGCGAGGCGGTCGCGACGGCCGCGATGGCGGGCGCCGCGCCGCGCCGCCGATTCCGAACGGGCTGGCCGTGCAGATCGTCTACAACAACGCGCGCTCTCAAGGCGAGATGCGTCTCGGCGAAGCATGGCGCGTCAAGCCCAGCGATACGCTGCTGGCCGAATTGCGTGCGACCTTCGGCGAAGGCGCCGTCGAAATCGCCTATTGAGATGGGTTCGGCGCCGTGCCGCGTAGTTGCGGCGGGTGCCGGTGCGTCTCGCGTCATGGCGATGGCTACCCGCCCGATTCGTTTCACGCCCGCCGCGCCGAAAGGCGCGGCGTTGCCGAAGCGTTCGCGTTTGCGTCTCGCTCCTCCCCACTCCCCATATCGAAGCCGTGGCCGACCTGTTCTCTCCCGACCGCCCGTCCCGCAGCATTCTTGTCGTCGCCACGCGCCGGATCGGCGACGTATTGCTGACCACGCCGATCGTGCGCTCGCTGAAGGCGCGCTGGCCCGATACGCCGATCGACATGCTCGTGTTTCGCGGCACCGAAGGCGTGCTCGAAGGCAATCCCGATATTCGCGACGTGATCGTCGTCGCGCAGCGCGCAAAGATCGGCGAGCGGCTGCGCGATGCGTCGCGGCTGTGGCGCCGCTACGATCTCGCCGTCGCGGCGCTCAGCTCGGATCGGCCGCGTTAGTTACTACACGTGGTTCGCGGGGCGTCGCCGTGTCGGGCTCGTCGATCCGAACCGCGTCAATCTGTGGACGCGTTTCCTGCTGAACCGGATCGCGATCAACGATCACCAGCACGAGCACACGGTCGTCAGCACGCTGGCGCTTGCGCCGCAGATCGGCATCGCGCCGGTGCCGGACGTCGTCGCGCCCGGTCTTGGCGGCGATCCGGCGCAGCGTGCGAAGTTCGATGCGCTATTGGCCAGTTCCCCGGTCGTGGCCGCCGGAAAGCCGCTCGTGGTGCTGCATCCGTTTCCGATGTTTGCCTACAAGCAATGGCGGCGCGATGGCTGGGTCGAACTGATCGGCTGGCTGCGCAGCCTGGGCTATGCGGTCGCGCTGAGCGGCGGCCCGGCGCAGAACGAGCGCGATTATGCCGAGCAGGTGGCGCGCGAGGCGGGCGGCGACGTGTTGAATCTGGTCGGGCGCCTGTCGTTCGGGGAGAATGCCGAACTGGTGCGGCGCGCGAAGCTGTTCGTCGGCCCCGACACGGGCGCGACGCACGTGGCCGCGGCCACCACCGGCACGCCCGTCGTGGCGTTGCTCGGGCCATCCGATCCGGTGCGCTGGGGCCCCTGGCGCAAGGTTGGCAGGGTGCGGGCAACCCATGGCCGCTGGTCGGCTCGGGGCGGCACGAGAACGTGCTGCTGCTGCTGCAAGGGGAGGGGGCGTGCGTGCCGTGCCGGCAGGAAGGCTGCGAGCGCAATGTCGCGAGCTACAGCGATTGTCTGATGCAGATGTCGACAGCGCGTGTTGCGCAGGCCGCGGCCCAGATGCTGGGCCTGCCGGCCGAGGCGGCACTTACTGCGCCGTCGGCGATCGTCAATCCGGTCAAGCTGGTGCGGTCGGCGGCATGACGGCGGCAATGCGCGGGCCGGCCGCCCGCGTGCCGTTTTCGATCAACTGCGCGCGGCCTTGAACTCGCCCGGCCGATAGCCGCAGCCGATCAGAATCCCGGCCAGCAGCACGAACATGTGGCCTTCCGCGAAATCGAGCAGCAGCGAATTCGCCGCGCTGCCGATCGCGAAGATCGTCAGCCATGCCAGCAACAAGTGGCGCGAACGCGCGTCGAGCGTGCGGCTGCTACGCCACACCTGCACGATCAGGTTGATGAACAGCGCGACGCCGAGCGTGCCGAGCTGCACCGCCATCAGCAGATACTCGTTGTGCGGATTCTCGGTCAACTGGCCATCGGCCAGCGTCTTGCCGGCGGAAAGCTTCGCGAATTCGAAGCCCAGGCCGCCCGCGCCGTAACCTGCCAGCGGTCGCTTCGCGTACAGCCCGATCGCGCGCTTATACCAGACCAGACGCAGGCCGGTCGAGGTAATCGCATCGGTTTGCCGGTAGGCCTGCACCTCGGTCGCGACCTTCATCAGGCGGCCGCCGTGCATCGTGCAGGCCACGCCGACCAGCGCGGCGGCCACGGCGACGATCAGCCCGACCGTCAGCGCCGCGAGACGCGGCGAGCGATGGCGCAGCACGTTCAGCGTGCGCAGCGCGATCACCGCGATCAGCAGCAGCGCGATCACCTGGCCGGTGCGGCCTTGCAGCATCACGAACACGTTGACGAGCGAGAGCGCCGCGATTGAGCCGAACAGCCAGCGCGTGCGCGTCGAGCGGGCGGCCAGCATCATGTCGGTCGCCACGTAGAACAGCAGCGCGCCGAACATGCCGGCGGCGATGTGATTCTTGAACACCCAGGCGCGCGACAGCGGCAACTCGATCCTGTGTGCCGGGCCGATCGCGGTCAGGCCGAGCCAGTTGGTGGTGGACAGCACAAGGATCGCCACCAGCGTCGAAAACAGGCTCCATCGCACGATCGCCGGCCAGTTCGGCGCGGCGTTACGGAACGCGAGCACGGCGAACGGCAGCGCGAGGAGCTTGTCGTATTTGCCGACCCACTGCCACGCATCGTGCGCCGGCGCGATCGACCAGGTGACGCTCAGCGACAGCGCGGCCAGCATCAGCACGCCGGCCAGCGCGGCGGGCTGACGCCATAGCGACGGCAGGCTGCGCCAGAATTCGGGCGCGCTCAACAGCGCGACGGCGAACAGTGCGCAGAACACGTTGGTCAGCGCGGTCGACACCGGCACCATGCACAGTGCGACGACGGCAAGTACGCGGGCAGTCGTCAAGCGTCGGGTGACAGCGGGTGCGGCAGAGGCAAACGAAGACATCGGCAACGGAATGAGCAGGGGTTGAGAAGCGACCGGGACGGCGAAGTGCGGAGTATACGCGAGCGCCCTGCCGCCCGGCACACCTCGCGCCCGGTTGTTGCGGCTCCGCAGCGTCAGGCGAATGCAAGCCGTGCCGCGCGCGGCGCCGTGCGCTCAGGAAAACGCCCGCTTCAGCCGCGAGCGCAGCAGCGCGCGCTTCAGTTTGCCCTCGACGGGCGGTTCGTCGAGCGCCAGCGTCTGGCCGAGCGGCTGGCCGCGGCGCAGGTAGAAGCGGTCGAACGTCGCCTGGGTCATGCCCCACTTGTTGAGGAACTGGCGGCGGCCGTCGTTCTTGACGATCTTGCCCGTGCTCTTCTGCTGAAAGTGGTAGACGAGGCTGTCGCCGACGCCGATGAAGATCCGGCAACCCGCATCCCACATCTTCATCGACAGGTCGTTGTCGCTGCTCATGCCCGGGCTCAGCTCGCTGCTGTAGCCGCCCACGCGGTGCCACCAGTCGCGATGCACGAGCGTCGGCGGCCAGGTCGCGCCGAGCCAGTCGGCGCGCTTCAGGCTCGGGGTGGCGGCGGCGAGCGCGTCGAGGTCGAGCGCCTCGGCGTCGCGGCCGAGATCGCGCACCACCACGCACGGGTTGCCGGTGTCGCGCGGTTCGACCATCGTGCCCGACAGCATGAACAGCGTCGTCGGCATCGCCTGCGCACGCGCCAGCAGCGCGCTGTCCCAGCCGGGGCAGACGGCCATGTCGTCGTTCATGTAGACGATGTAGTCGTGCGTCGCGCGCGCGGCGGCGAGGTTCACCGCATGGCAGATGCCGATGTTGGCCGGCGACGCCGTGTGTTCGATGCCTTCCTGGCGCACCCAGTCGAGCGTGCCGTCCGAGCCGTCGTTGACGTGCATGATGATCTGGTGCGCGTGCGCGGAATGGCGGCGCAGGCTGGCCACCACGCATTGCAGGTACGGCAGGTTGTTCCAGGTCGGAATGATGATGGAGAACATGGCGGTCGGCTTCGGAAACGGGGGCGAGCGCGCGTGCGATGCGGCGCGCGGCGGTGACCCGCATTGTACCCGGCGCGCCGGGCGGGATCGAACCGGCAGGGGGCGGAACAGGCCGAACCGGGGCGAGCGTCGCGGAAACGGGCCGGATCGGTCGCGCGCGGCTCATTCGCCCGGCCTGCCCGCGCGCTGCGGCGTGCCGAGTTTCAGGAAGCGGTAATAGACGGTTTCGGCGTTGAACACCGCGATCATGAAGCCGGCGCGACCGTCGAGAAAGCCGCGCCGCAGCACGTAGGTCCGCACGAAGGCCCACAGGCCGCGGCCCAGCGCCTTGCCGAAGCCGCCCTGCTGGCCGGCGGCGCGGCGCTGTTTCGCGCCGGCGCTCGAATAGGCATCGAGCTTGCGCAGCACCGATTCGAAATCCTCGTAGGAGTAATGCAGCAGCTTGCCGGCGAGGCGCGCGGCCGGGCCGTCGTAAATCAGCCGCTCGTGTACCAGATCGTCGGATAAGCGCGCGGTACCGCGCCGGAACAGGCGCGGAATCCAGTCCGGATACCAGCCGCTGTGATGGATCCAGCTGCCGCAGAAGCTCGACAGGCGATCGACCGCGTACATCTCGGCGCCGGGCGCGCGGATCGCCGCGCGTATCGAGGCGGCCAGTTCGGGCGTGACGACCTCGTCGGTGTCGAGCGAGAGGATCCAGTCGGTCGAGAGTTCCGCCAGCGCGCGGTTCTTCTGCGGGCCGAAGCCGGGCCATTCGCGCTCGATCACCACGCGCGCGCCGTGGGCGCGGGCGATCTCGACGGTGGCGTCGGTGCTGCCGCCGTCGATCAGCACGACCTCGTCGGCGAAGCCGAGCGCGGCGAGACAGTCGGGAAGGCGGGCGGCGGCGTTCAGCGCGATCAGCGCGACGCCGAGAGTGGGTTCGGCCATGCGGTCGGTCGTCAATCGGGGCAATCGGGAGGGGAGGCGGGTGTGCGAGTATACCCGCCTGGCCTGGCCGTGCGACCGGGGGCGGCGGTTCGCGGCGGGCGGGAAGGCTATAATGGCGGCCATTTTTATGATGCGCGGCGCCGGGTTGCCGCGCATCGCGCATCGCGCCGCGCGCCGCGCGGCTCTGTCGAAGGACCGTCCTTGGAAAACCAGAACACATTGCGCAAGTCGATCGGAACGGGCGCCCACACGTCGCCGCGGGCGGTGCTGCGCCGCCTGTGGCCGTATATCCGGCCGCTGCTTCTCACGCTGGTGCTGGCGATCCTCGCGATGGGCGTGGTGGCGGCCAGCGAGGCGGGGATCCCGGCGATGCTCAAGCCGCTGCTCGACCACGGCTTCGGCTCGCACGGCAGCGAACGCGCCAAGTGGTTCTTGCCGTCCGCGATCATCGGCCTGGCGCTGGTGCGCGGGCTGGCTCAATACGCCTCGAACTACCTGCTCAACTACGTCTCGAACCGGATTCTGCTGCAGCTGCGGCTGCAGATGTTCGAGCGGATGATCCACACGAGCGCCTCGTTCTTCCAGCGCGAAACGGCCAGCACGGTCATCAACGCCGTGGTGTTCGAGGTCAACCAGATCCTCAGCGTGCTGACCGGCGTGATGATCACGCTCGTGCGCGATTCGCTGACAGTGTTTTTCCTGCTCGGCTACCTGTTCTATCTGAACTGGCGGCTCACGCTGATCGTCGCGGTGATCCTGCCCGGCATCGGCTGGCTGATCAGCAAGATCAACCGCCGCCTGCGCCGCCTGAACCGCGAGCACCATACGCTGACCAACGAGCTGTCGTACATCGTCGAGGAGACGGTGGGCGGTTACAAGGTCGTCAAGATCCACAATGGCGAGCAATACGAGATCGACCGCTTCACCGAGATGAGCAAGCGCCTGCGCGGCTACGCGATGCGCATGACGATCTCGGGCGGCCTCGCGCAGCCGATCACGCAGTTCCTGTCGTCGATCGCGCTGGCCATGGTGATCACGATCGCGGTGGTGCAGTCGGCCAACGACCAGACCACGGTGGGCGGCTTCGTCGCGTTCGTCACGTCGATGCTGCTGGTGATCTCGCCGCTCAAGCACCTGATCGACGTGAACCAGCCGCTGCAGCGCGGCATGACCGCGGTCGAACTGATCTTCGGCCTGATCGACGAACCGGTCGAGCCGAAGGGCGGCGGCCGGTCGCTCGCGCAGGCGCGCGGCGAGATCGAATACCGCGACGTGTCGTTCGACTACGGCGCGAGCGAGCGGCCCACGATCGACCGCATCGCGTTCACGGTGGCGCCGGGCGAGATGGTGGCGCTGGCCGGCCCGTCGGGCGGCGGCAAGACCACGCTGGTGAACCTGCTGCCGCGCTTCTTCGATCCGACCGGCGGCGCGATCCTGGTGGACGGCGTGCCGGTGGCCGACTACGACGTGCACGCGCTGCGCAGCCAGATCGCGATGGTGAGCCAGGACGTGGTGCTGTTCAACGACACCGTGGCGGCCAACGTCGCCTACGGCGAGACGCCCGACCGCGAGCGCGTGCAGGCGGCGCTGGTCGCCGCGAACCTGGCCGACGTGGTGAGCGCGATGCCGAACGGCCTCGACACGCTGATCGGCGGCAACGGCATGCGTCTGTCGGGCGGCCAGCGCCAGCGGCTCGCGATCGCGCGCGCGATCTACAAGAACGCGCCGATCCTGATCCTCGACGAAGCCACCTCGGCGCTCGATTCGGAATCCGAGCGCCATGTGCAGGCCGCGCTCGAACGCTTGATGGAAGGGCGCACCACGCTCGTGATTGCGCACCGGCTGTCGACCATCGAGCGCGCCGACCGCATTCTCGTGCTCGAAGGCGGTCGCATCGCCGAGCAGGGCAGCCACGACGAATTGCTCAAGCGCGACGGCCTCTACGCGCACCTGCACCGGATCCAGTTCCAGCAGCAGGCCGCCTGAGCGCGCCGGCACAGCGGCGTGTAAGGCACTGTTACACCCTGCATCCGGCCCCAATGTTAGTCTTTCGCGGCTGGCCGACCTTTCGGCCGGCTAACCTGGGAGAAACGAGGCGGTTTCAAGAGTGAAGTGCAACACGCCGCTGGTTAATAGGCCGGAACTCGGTCGGCGGGGTTAGCCAGAACCTGAGCCAGGATTTGCAAAGGGGTGTGCCAGTTCAGTCCGGCGCGTGGTCGAGTGTTGAGTAAGTCGGCAATCGCATCGAGGTCGTCTTGAGAGTAGATGGACAGATCCGTGCCCTTGGGCAAGTACTGGCGCAGCAGGCCGTTGGTGTTCTCACACGTGCCGCGCTGCCAAGGGCTGTGCGGGTCGCAGAAGTAGACGCGAACGTTGGTCGCGGCTGTCAGTTCGGCATGTCGCGCCATCTCGCGACCTTGGTCGTAGGTCAACGTCTGGCGCAGCGGTTCGACGAGCAATTGAAGCTTTGTCGTGAAGGCGGCCAGGGCCGACGCGGCGGTCGCGTCCGGCATCTTGGCCAGCAGCACGGTGCGGCTCATGCGCTCAACGAGGACGGCCACGGAGGCGTTGTTGCATAAATCGAGTGTGAGGATGCAATAGCATCGACGGGCATAATTTCAGGCGATACGAACGGATTGCGGACGAGCGAGGTCCGCCATACGGTTGATGACGCCGACGCGAACGGAGACCTCGGTCGCCTGCGAGTCTATGTGACGCGCCCAGAGACAGTTGCCGGTGAGGGTCTTGAACCGATACATCGCATTCTCGGCAAGCGATCGCCGGTGGTAGCCACTGTCTTGCTTCCATTCTCGACGACCGTCACGGGCAATTGCAT
>WNEB01000109.1 GCA_009914575.1 Burkholderia gladioli | reverse complement strand
GCCTTCACGACCAAGCTTCAATTGCTCGTCGAACCGCTGCGCCAGACGTTGACCTACGACCAAGGCCGCGAGATGGCGCGACATGCCGAACTGACAGCCGCGACCAACGTTCGCGTCTACTTCTGCGACCCGCACAGCCCTTGGCAGCGCGGCACGTGTGAGAACACCAACGGCCTGCTGCGCCAGTACTTGCCCAAGGGCACGGATCTGTCCATCTACTCTCAAGACGACCTCGATGCGATTGCCGACTTACTCAACACTCGACCACGCGCCGGACTGAACTGGCACACCCCTTTGCAAATCCTGGCTCAGGTTCTGGCTAACCCCGCCGACCGAGTTCCAGCCCATTAACCAGCGGCGTGTTGCACTTCACTCTTGAAACCGCCCAGCATTTCTCGATGGCCACCGGCGGGCTGCTGATCGCCGAAGGCATCGAATGCGCGGCGGACCTGATCGTGGTGCGCGATCTCGGCATCGATTACGGCCAGGGCTTCTTCCTTGGCCGCCCGGCCCGCGCGCCGACCGAACGCACCGCCGAGGCGGCCCGCGACGCGCTGCGCGCCTCGCACATCGCGGTGTTCCCGGGCGTGGCGCGCACCACCGCCGGCACGCGGCCCGACGCCAACGTCACCGACAAGATGCGCGTGCTCGCGCCCGCGTTGCCGAGCCACGCGACCAACAACCAGGCGCTCGAACTGTTCCAGCGCCGGCCCGATCTGCACGCGGTGGCGGTGGTCGAGGACGAGCGCCCGATCGCGCTGATCAACCGCCGCAGTTTCATGGACCGCTACGCGCTGCCGTATCACCGCGAGGTGTTCGGCAAGCGCCCGTGCCTGCAGCTCGCGAACGACACGCCGCTGATCGTCGACAACGCCACCACGGTCGAGCAGCTGACCACGCTGCTGGCCAACCACGACCAGCGTTACCTGACCGAAGGCTTCATCATCACCGACCACGGCCGCTACGCCGGCCTCGGCACCGGCGAGAGCCTGGTGCGCGCGGTGACCGAGGTGCGCGTCGAGGCGGCGCGCTACGCGAACCCGCTGACCTTCCTGCCCGGCAACATCCCGATCGGCTCGCACATCGCGCGGCTGGTGGGCAGGGATACGGCGTTCCACGCCTGCTACGTCGATCTGAACCAGTTCAAGCCGTTCAACGATCAGTACGGCTACTGGCAGGGCGACGAGGTGCTGAAATTCGCGACCGCCGTGCTGGCGGATGCGTGCGACCCGACGCGCGATTTTCTCGGCCATGTGGGCGGCGACGATTTCCTGGTGCTGTTCCAGAGCGACGACTGGCAGGCCCGCGCGCAACGCGCGATCCATCGCTTCGACGAGGGCGCGCAACGCTTCTACGCGCACGCGGATCGCCAGGCGGGCGGCATCCACGGCGAGGACCGGCGCGGCAACTCGGCGTTCTTCGATTTCGTGACGATGGCGATCTGCTGCGTCCGCGTGCCCGGCACGCGCCGCTACCGCAGCGACGAGATCGCCTCGGTGGCCGCGCTCGCCAAGCGCCGCGCCAAGCATCATCCCGGGCACCTCTACCTGATCGACGTGGACGAAGGCCGCGCCTGGCTGCGCGCGCACGGCGAACAGCCGAAAGTCGTGCCTTCCGGGCCGCCGCCGGCCGAACCGAGCGACGACTGAGCGGCACGCCGCGCCCGCTGGCGCCGCCGCACCAGATCCCGCGCGCCGCGAATTTCAATCGCCTTTCCGCGTTCACCTTGATTGCGTTTGTTTAGCAAACGCAATAAACGCTCGCACGCCGTTTCTCTCCGCATAAACCCAGAATTTACGGGTATTCACCGACATCTTCTCGGCATTTTCACGGATTTTCGGCCCGATTTTTTACTATACAATCGTTCGCACCCTAAACACTTTGGTTTGGCGAGCATGGGCACCACTATCCGCGATGTGGCTCAAGCGGCGAACGTATCGATCGGCACGGTTTCGCGCGCACTGAAAAACCAGCCGGGGCTGTCCGAGGCGACGCGCGAGCGCATCGTCGCGGTGGCCTCGCAGCTCGGCTACGATCCGGCGCAGTTGCGGCCGCGCATCCGCCGGCTCACGTTCCTGCTGCACCGCCAGCACAACAACTTCGCCGCGACGCCGTTCTTCTCGCACGTGCTGCACGGCGTCGAGGAGGCGTGCCGCGACCGCGGCATCGTGCCCGCGCTGCTGACCGTCGGCCCGACCGACGACGTGCTGCGCCAGATGCGCCCGTACGCGCCCGACGCGATCGCCGTGGCCGGCTTCATGGAGCCGGAGACGATCGACGCGCTGGCCGCCACCGGCCGACCGCTCGTGCTGATCGACATGTGGGCGCCGGGCCTGCGCTCGGTCAATATCGACAACGCCGCGGGCGCGGCGCAGGCAATGCGCCACCTGTTCGACACCGACCGCAAGCGGATCGCCTTCATCGGCGGCTCGCTTGCGCACCACAGCATCGCGCAGCGCGCGCTCGGCTTTCGCCGCGCATTCTTCGAAGCCGGCCTGCTGTTCGATCCCGCGCTCGAAATCACCATCGATGCCGGGCTCGACCCCGACACCGGCGCCGCGCGCGCGATGGAGCGCATCCTCGACGGCAGCGCGCCGCGCCCCGACGCCGTGTTCGCATTCAACGACGCCGCCGCGCTGGCCGCGATGCGCGTCTGTCTCGCGCGCGGGCTGCGCGTGCCCGAGGACATCGCGTTCGTCGGCTTCGACGACATCCTCGGCGCCGCCCACGCCGCGCCGCCGCTCACGACGCTGGCCGTCGACAAGGAAGCGCTGGGCCGCCGCGGCGTGGAGCTGCTGCTGGCCGACGCGCCCGAGCACACCGAGATTCGCCTGCCCGTGCGGCTGATCGAGCGCGCGAGCAGTTCCGTCGCGGCGCCGTCGCCGCGCCTCTTCACCACGGACACTCCCGACATTCCCGCCATCGCCTCATGACGACACCCGCCTCGCCGGACACGCCGGCGCCGCACGTCGCGAATTTCCGCGACGCCGGTTTCCTGCTTTCGCACGTGGCGCACACGCTGCGCTTCTACGCCCCGACTGTGTACGACGAAACGGGCGGCTTCTTCCATTTCTTCCGCGACGACGGCACGATCTACGACCGCACCACGCGCCATCTCGTCAGCAGTTGCCGCTTCGTCTTCAACTACGCGATGGCGTACCGCCAGTTCGGCGACCGGCAGCATCAGGATTACGTGCGCCACGGCCTGCGCTTCCTGCGCGACGCGCATTGGGATCCGGTCAACGAGGGCTACGACTGGGAGCTCGAATGGCGCGACGGCCGCAAGGCCGCGGCGCGCGACGGCACCCGCCACTGCTACGGCCTCGCGTTCGTGCTGCTGGCCGCCGCGCATGCGGTCATGGCCGGCGTCGACGAAGGCCGCGCGCTGGTCGCGCACACGTTCGAGCTGATGGAAAAGCGCTTCTGGGATGCGGCCGGGGGCCTCTACAAGGACGACGCCACGCCCGACTGGCAGGTGTCCGGCTACCGCGGCCAGAACGCCAACATGCACACCACCGAAGCGCTGCTGGCCGCCTACGAGGCCACCGGCGAGGTGCGCTACCTCGACCGCGCCGAACGGGTGGCGACGCACATCACGCAGCGCCAGGCCGCGCTGTCGCAAGGGCTGGTGTGGGAGCACTATCACGCCGACTGGTCGATCGACTGGGATTACAACAAGGAAGACAGCACCAACATCTTCCGTCCGTGGGGTTTCCAGCCGGGCCACCAGACCGAATGGGCCAAGCTGCTGCTGATCCTCGAACGGCACCGCCCGCTCGACTGGCTGCTGCCGCGCGCGATCGAACTGTTCGACGCCGCGTTCGCGCACGCCTGGGACAGCGAGCACGGCGGCCTGGTGTACGGCTTCGGCCCAGACTACACCGTGTGCGATCACGACAAGTATTTCTGGGTGCAGGCCGAAACCTTCGCCGCCGCCGCGCTGCTCGGCGAGCGCACCGGCAGCGAGCGCTTCTGGGATTGCTACGACGAAGTCTGGCGCTACAGCTGGCAGCATTTCGTCGATCACCGCTACGGCGCCTGGTATCGCATCCTGACCTGCGACAACCGCAAGTACAGCGACGAGAAAAGCCCGGCCGGCAAGACCGACTATCACACCATGGGCGCCTGCTACGAGGTGCTCAACGCATTGCCCGGCGCGAACGTCGCCGCCATCCCGCATCGCAAGGAGAACGCACAATGAGCGGCGCCTCGTTTCCGCATTTCGTGTCGGTCGGCGACATCCTGACCGACATGGTCCGGCACGGCGCGGCCCAGTGGACGTCGGTGCCCGGCGGCGCGGGCTGGAACGTGGCGCGCGCGGTGGCGCGGCTCGGCGTGCCGAGCGCGGCGGTGGGCGCGCTCGGGCGCGACTGCTTCTCCGACGTGCTGTGGCGCGAGAGCGAGGCGGCCGGCCTCGATATGCGCTTCCTGCAGCGCGTCGAGCGCCCGCCGCTGCTGGCGATCGTCCACGAGACGCAGCCGCCGTCGTACTTCTTCATCGGCGAGAACAGCGCCGACCTGGCGTTCGATCCGGCCGCGCTGCCGGTCGGCTGGGAAGCGCCGCTGCAGTGGGCGCACTTCGGCTGCATCAGCCTCGTGCGCGAGCCGCTCGCGGGCACGCTGCTCGCGCTGGCTGCGCGCCTGCGCGAGCAGGGCGTGAAGATCAGCTTCGATCCGAACTACCGCAACCTGATGACGGCAGCTTACCGCTCGACGCTCGAGAAGATGGTGAAGCTGGCCGATCTCGTGAAGGTGTCCGACGAAGACCTGCGCCATCTGTTCGACGGCGGCGAGGCCGAGGCGATCGCGACGCTGCGCGCGCTGAACCCGACCGCCACCGTGCTGGTCACGCGCGGTTCGCAAACGGCCACGCTCGCGGGCGACGCCGTGTTCGAGGCGCAGCCGCCGCGCATCGAGGTGGCCGACACGGTGGGCGCGGGCGACGCGTCGATCGGCGGGCTGATCGTCAGCCTGATGAGCGCGCCGCAGCGCGGCTGGGACGAGCATCTGGCGTTCGCGCTGGCGTCGGGCGCGGCTGCCTGCCGCCACACCGGCGCGCATGCGCCGACGCTCGACGAGGTCGTCGCGCTGCTGGCGCACTGAGCCGGGCGCAGTGCGGCACGAAACGGCTCGCGGGGCCGTTTCGTGCCGGCCCCGCTTCGAGCCGCCGCGGCGGCCCGCATCTCGATCCGCACGGATCGCCCGAATCACCCGCCCGGCAACGCTTTCCGGCCAACAGAAAACGTCTCCGGCGCCACGCCTCGCGCGATGCTAGGATGAACCGTCCCACTTTCCGGGAGACCTTCATGAACGGCATCCGCATGACGGCCCGCGGCTATACGGCGAACGCCTATACCCGTGCGGCGGAAGGGGGACGGTGTCCCATTCGTAGTTGAAGGTTGGGACGGCGGGGTTTCATAGATTAGGCAGACTTCCGATCATGTGGCCAACGCGTTTTTCGAGTGATCGATGCAGGGCGGCGGCGAGGATCCAGAGGTCGGTCGTTGGCACCACCGAGCTTGCGGAAGCGCTTCTCCGCTTCCAGGAAACCGGTGGCCGCCCAGCGCATCGCCATGTCGGCGTCGGGATAGCGATGGGCCCGGCCACTCACGCGGCGCACCGCACCGTTCGGATTCTCGATCAGGTTCGTCGTCGCCAGACTGCGGATCAGACTCGGCGTCAGGTCCATGCGGTTCACCGTGAACGTCTCCTCCAGCCCTTCAAGCAACGACGCCGCGGCGTCCGGATGATCAGCCTTCAGCCATGCTGCCTGCGTCTTCAGCCGGGCGATGCCGTCATCGACCGGCTGCTTGTACGCCGCGCGCATGACAGCCGCGACCTGCGCTCGCGTCTGCTTCGGCAACCGTTCGGTCACGTTGCGAATCTTGTGGGTCCGGCAGCGCTGAACGTGGGCGCGCTCACCGAACACCGCGCCGATCGCCGC
>WNEB01000108.1 GCA_009914575.1 Burkholderia gladioli | reverse complement strand
GCCTTCACGACCAAGCTTCAATTGCTCGTCGAACCGCTGCGCCAGACGTTGACCTACGACCAAGGCCGCGAGATGGCGCGACATGCCGAACTGACAGCCGCGACCAACGTTCGCGTCTACTTCTGCGACCCGCACAGCCCTTGGCAGCGCGGCACGTGTGAGAACACCAACGGCCTGCTGCGCCAGTACTTGCCCAAGGGCACGGATCTGTCCATCTACTCTCAAGACGACCTCGATGCGATTGCCGACTTACTCAACACTCGACCACGCGCCGGACTGAACTGGCACACCCCTTTGCAAATCCTGGCTCAGGTTCTGGCTAACCCCGCCGACCGAGTTCCAGCCCATTAACCAGCGGCGTGTTGCACTTCACTCTTGAAACCGCCATCATGGACGTCAACTACTACGGCATGGTCGCCACCTTCGAGCCGTTCGTCGCCGAGATGAAGGCGCGGCGGCGCGGCACGCTGGTGGGCGTAGCGAGCGTGGCCGGGGCGTGCGCGGGCTGCCCGGCTCGGGCGCCTACAGCGCCTCCAAGTCGGCCGCGCTCAAGTATCTCGAAGCGCTGCGCGTCGAACTGCGGCCCTCGCAGGTCGGCGTGGTGACCATCGCGCCCGGCTACATCCGCACGCCGATGACCGAGCACAACCCGTATCGGATGCCGTTCCTGATGGACGCCGACCGCTTTGCCGACCGCGCGCTGCGCGCGATCGCCGAGCAGGATGCGTTCCGCGTGATCCCCTGGCAGATGGGCGTGGTGGCGAAGATCCTGCACGTCGCGCCGCGCTGGCTCTACGACCGCGTGTTCGAGAAGGCGCCGCGCAAGCCGCGCACGCCGGGCCGGCCCGCCGACTAAAGGCGCGGCGGCGGCCCGCTCGATGCATCGGAAAACAACGGCGCGAGGCCGACCGGGCACCGATCCCGATGCGTCCGCAACCGCCGTCTCCGCCGCCACGGCGGTCGCGCCGCCATGGCCGCGCACCTTCCGACGCGCTTTCACGCCCTGCCCGCTTTGAAGGTATCCTGTTTGCCCGGCGCCCGGCCGCCAGCCGCCGCGCCCGCCGATAACAGACCAAGCCCGTGGGAGATCTCATGCGTTTCACGATGTTCGCCGCCGCCGCGCTCGTCGCCACCGCCCCTCTCGTCGCCACCGCGAAGCCGCTCACGGTCTGCACCGAATCGAGCCCAGACGGCTTCGACGTCGTGCAGTTCAACTCGCTCGTCACCACCAACGCATCGACCGACGTGATCTTCAACACGCTCGTGTCGTACGACGAAGCCACCAAGAAGGTCGTGCCGGCGCTGGCCGACAAGTGGGAGGTCGCCGCCGACGGTCGCTCGGTCACGTTCCATCTCCGCCCGAACGTGGCGTTCCAGACCACCGACTACTTCAAGCCCACCCGCACGCTGGACGCCGACGACGTGGTGTTCACGTTCGAGCGCATGCTCGACAACGACAACCCGTGGCACAAGGTGGCCGGCGCGAGCGGCTTCCCGCACGCGCAATCGATGGGCCTCGTGAAGCTGGTGAAATCGGTGTCGAAGGTGGACGGCCAGACGGTGAAGTTCGAGCTGAACGAGCCGAACGCGACGTTCGTGCCGATCCTGACGATGGGCTTCGCGTCGATCTACTCGGCCGAGTACGCCGACCAGCTGCTGAAGGCCGGCAAGCAGCAGGACCTGAACGCCAAGCCGATCGGCACCGGCCCGTTCGTGCTCAAGAGCTACACGAAGGACGCGGTGATCCGCTACGACGTCAATCCGACCTACTGGGGCGCCAAGCCGAAGATCGACCGGCTGATCTACGCGATCACGCCCGATCCGACCGTGCGCGCGCAGAAGGTCAAGGCGGGCGAATGCCAGATCGCGCTGTCGCCGAAGCCGCAGGACGTGGCCTCCGCCAAGACCGACAAGGCCGTCAAGGTGGTTGAAACGCCGGCGTTCATGACTGCGTTCGTCGCGCTCAACACCGAGCACAAGCCGCTCGACAACCCGAAGGTGCGCGAGGCGCTGAACATGGCCTTCGACCGCGCGACCTACCTGAAGGTGGTGTTCGACAACACCGCGACGCCGGCCGTGAACTCGTATCCGCCGAACACCTGGAGCTATGCGAAGTCGATCTCGGCCTACCCGTACGATCCGGCCAAGGCCAAGCAGCTGCTCGCGCAGGCCGGCTTCCCGAACGGCTTCTCGACCACCATCTGGGTGCGCCCGACGGGCAGCGTGCTGAACCCGAACCCGAAGGCCGGCGCGGAACTGCTGCAGGCCGATTTCGCGAAGATCGGCGTGAAGGCCGAGGTCAAGGTGATCGAATGGGGCGAATTGATCAAGCAGGCCAAGCTCGGCCAGCATGACATGCTGTTCATGGGCTGGGCCGGCGACAACGGCGATCCGGACAACTATCTGTCGCCGCTGTTCAGCTGCAACGCCGTGAAATCGGGCATCAACTTCGCGCGCTACTGCGATCCGCAGCTCGACAAGCTGATCGCCGACGGCAAGGACACCGCCGACGTGGCCAAGCGCACCAAGGCCTATGAAGCGGCGCAGAAGATCATTCACGATCAGGCCGTGTGGATTCCGCTTGGCTATCCGACCGCCTACGCCATCACGCGCACCAACGTGAGCGGCTATCGCGTCAGCCCGTTCGGTCGCCAGAACTTCGGCGCCGTCTCGGTGCAGTAAGCCTGCGCCGGCGGGCGGCGGATTCCGGTCCGCCCCGCCCGCCGCTCGCCGGTTTCAGCGCGGCGCGCCCGCGCCGCGGAACCGGAACACGCCGTCCTCGCCCGTCTCGCGCACCAGCTCGCCGTCCAGCCAGAGCAGGTGCAGGTGCGCGATCGCCTCGCCGAGCCCGAACGTGAGTTGATGCACGTCCAGTTCGCGGCGGCGAAACATGATCGGCACGATGTCGGTCGCGCTCATCGACCGCTCGGCGCAGGCCTGGCGCACCTCGTCGAGCCGCGCCGCGTGATGTTCCCTCAGTTGTCCGATGCGCGTGCGCACGCCGCAGAACGGCTTGCTGTGCGACGGCAGCGCCAGCGTGTCCTCGGCCATCGGCTCGTAGCGGGCCAGCGAATCGAGGTAGAGCCGCAGCGGATTCGCCTCGGGCTCCAGATCGAACACCGACACGTTGGTCGAGATGCGCGGCAGCACCATGTCGCCCGAGATCAGCAGCTTGTCGTCGGCGCAATGCAGCGCGCAGTGCTCGGGCGAATGGCCGAAGCCGGTCACCGCCGTCCAGCGGCGCGTGCCGATCGTCACCGTGTCGCCGTCGCGCAGCCGGCGGTAGCGCGCCGGCACCGCGGGCACCAGGTTCGAGTAGTAGCTGTTGCGGTTGCGCAGCTTGTCGAGCTTGGCTTCGTCGGTCAGGCCGTGGCGCGCGAAATGTTCGGCTGCCGCCGGGCCGCCCGCGTTCGAGCCGTTGCCGACCGCCATCACGTTGCCGAACAGGTATTCGCCGAGCGTCATCCAGAGCCGCACCTGCCAGCGCCGGCGGTCGCCGCCCTCGCACAGCCAGTTCACCAGCCCGAGGTGATCGGGGTGGCAATGCGTGACGAGCACGCACAGCACGGGCAGGCCATCCAGATGCGCATCGAACACCTGCTCCCAGTGGCGGCGGATCTCGTCCGACGCGATCCCGCAATCGACCACGGTCCAGCCGGCCTGCCCGTCGATCTCGTCGCGCAGCAGCCAGAGGTTGATGTGATCGAGCGAGAACGGCAGCGGCATGCGCAGCCAGCGCACGCCCGGCGCGACTTCGAGAAAATCGCCGGCGGACGGCAGCGTGTCGGCGAACTGGTAGTCGAGTTGGTGTTCCATGGCGTTCATGGCGTCTCGTCTGTTGTATGCGGGCTTGCGCCGGAATCGGGCGGCGGAGTGTGGGTCGATTCTAGCGCGGGCGGTGCGGCGCCGTTCGGCCGGCGTCGAACGCACCGGCCGCGCGTTCGCACGGCGCCCCGCCGGCAAAAATATTTCCCGCCACGATAGCCCCCGAACCCGGCCGCTTGCCGGAAGATGCCGCCATCCGCCGCGAACCTCGCCGATTCGGCCCCGTACCGCCCGCCGCCGCGCCCGCGCGCCCTTAGGTTTCCGCCCGGCGCGGCGGTAAAATGGCGGCTCGCCCAGCCACGAGCACGGACGGCCCATGCACCACTTTCCCAAACTGCTATCGTCGCAAATCGGTTTCGATGTCGCCCAGACGATGCTGGAAAACTTCGATCGCCATTACCGGGTCTTCCGGGATGCCTCCATTGAAGCGAAAGCCCGGTTCGAGGCCCGCGACTGGCACGGCCTGCAGGCGCTGGCGCGCGAGCGCATCGCCTCCTACGACGCGCGCGTGCGCGAATGCGTGACCCTGCTCGAGGACGAATACGACGCCGAAACCATCGACGACTAAGTCTGGCAGCAGATCAAGCTCCACTACATCGGCCTGCTGACCACGCACCTGCAGCCCGAGTGCGCGGAAACCTTCTTCAATTCGGTGTGCTGCAAGATCCTGCACCGCTCGTATTTCCACAACGATTTCATCTTCGTGCGCCCGGCGATCTCGACCGACTACCTCGAGAACACCGCGCCGACCGCCAGGCCGACCTACCGCGCCTACTATCCGGCGCGCGACGGCCTCGCCGCCACGCTCGAACGGATCGTCACGAACTTCCAGCTCGCGCCGCCGTTCGAGGATCTGGCGCGCGACACGGCCTGCCTGATGCAGGCGATCGACGACGAATTCGGCGCGTTCGACGAAGCGGCCAACTTCCAGATCCACGTGCTGTCCTCGCTGTTCTTCCCCAACAAGAGCGCGTGGATCGTCGACCGCATCATCAACGGCGATCGCACGCTGCCGTTCGCGGTGCCGGTGCGGCACGCCGAAGGCGGCGCGCTCGCGCTCGACACGGCGCTGCTGCGCCGCGATCAGCTGCAGGCAGGTGGTGTTCAGCTTCGCGCACTCGTATTTCCTCGTCGACATGGACATCCCGTCGGCCTACGCGAGCTTTCTCGGCACGATCATGCCGGGCAAGCCGAAGGCCGAGATCTACACGACGCTCGGGCTGCAGAAGCAGGGCACGAACCTGTTCTATCGCGATCTGCTGCATCACCTGTCGCATTCGAGCGACCGCTTCATCGTCGCGCCCGGCATCAAGGGGCTCGTGATGCTGGTGTTCACGCTGCCGTCGTTCCCGTACGTGTTCAAGGTGATCAAGGATCGCTTCCCGCCGCCGAAGGACACCTCGCGCGCGCATCATGGAGAAATACCAGCTCGTGAAGCGCCACGACCGGCTCGGTCGCATGGCCGACACGCTCGAATATTCGAGCGTCGCGCTGCCGCTCTCGCGGCTCGACGACGCGCTGCTGCGCGAACTGGAAACGGAAGTGCCGTCGCTGCTCGAATACGAGGGCGACAGCGTCGTGATCCGGCATCTGTACATCGAGCGCCGCATGACGCCGCTGAACCTTATCCTGCAGCACGGCAGCGACGCCGAGGTCGCGCACGGCGTCAGGGAATACGGCAATGCCGTGAAGGAGCTGATTCAGGCGAACATCTTCCCCGGCGACATGCTCTACAAGAACTTCGGCGTGACGCGCCACGGCCGCGTGGTTTTCTACGATTACGACGAGATCGAATACCTGACCGATTGCGCGGTGCGCCGCGTGCCGCCGCCGCGTCACGAGGAAGACGAGATGTCGGACGAGCCGTGGTATTCGGTCGGCCCGCGCGACATCTTCCCCGAAACCGGCGTTGTTGCATAAATCGAGCGAGATCCGTTGACGTTTACGCGCAACGGTCGCGGGGCCAGCCTCCTATCAAGTCAGATTCCAGAGTAACTGCCTAATTTTTGGCAAGAAAATGCGCAAGGACATACACAAGAAAGGTGAGCCGAAGGCACGCTACCGTGTCAGGAATTGGGCGGCCTATAATGAAGGCCTGATCAACCGGGGGAACGTAACAATATGGATAGATGAAGCC
>WNEB01000107.1 GCA_009914575.1 Burkholderia gladioli | reverse complement strand
ATGCCTGCCAAGGCGAGTTCACGCCATTGTTCGAGTTCGGCAATCGTGACGCCGACTTCGCGAGAAACGGCATCAACGGATTCGCCGCGTAGTAAGCGCAGGACGACAGCGCGTTTGCGCCCAAGGGCCCACCGTTTGAATTCGGCGGCGCCAGCGCAACTGCCTGCAGGTCTACCGTCTTCTTCAACATCTCAGACTCCAGTTTGGATGATGCGTTTTACCCCAAATCTGTGTCTAGAAAAACCGGAGTCGCCGCAGTCCCCACATCGCGATATTCGCTACAGCAGCGCGTAAATCACGAAAGCGGAAAAACTAAGCTAAAAAAAATCGTTCCTAAACGAAGTGCCACTCCCTAGACTGATTTCCCAGAGACGGTAAAACCTGTCCTCCCGCGCAATCGCGAGCTCGCCCGCCGCGTGGAGCGATCCGGCGAGCTTCATTCCCGGCAGACGATCTTGTTTGGCGCCCCGCATGCGCCGAGGGCTTCGCCTTGCCCGAAATTTCCGCAAGAACAGTCAGGCAGGAGCAGCAAATGAATGTGTTCTGGTTTATTCCGACGCACGGCGACAGCCGCTATCTCGGCACCTCCGACGGCGCGCGTGCGGTCGATTACGACTACTTCCGTCAGATCGCCACCTCGGTCGATACGCTCGGCTACGACGGCGTGTTGCTGCCGACCGACCGCTCCTGCGAGGACGCCTGGGTGGTCGCATTGAGCCTGATTCCGACCACCAAGCGCCTGAAATTCCTGGTCGCGGTGCGCCCGGGCCTGTCGTCCCCGGCTCTGTCGGCGCGCATGGCCGCCACGTTCGACCGGATGTCGGAAGGCCGGCTGCTGATCAACGTGGTGACGGGCGGCGACATCGCCGAGCTCGAGGGCGACGGCGTGTTCGTCGACCACGACACGCGCTACGAAATCACCGACGAATTCCTGCATATCTGGCGCGACCTGCTCGCCAAGTCGCACGACGGCCAGTCGATCGACTTCAATGGCAAGCATCTGCAATCGAAGGGCGGCAAGCTGCTTTACCCGTCGGTGCAGACGCCGCATCCGCCGCTGTGGTTCGGCGGCTCGTCGCCGGTCGCGCACGCGATCGCGACCGATCATATCGACACCTATCTGACCTGGGGCGAACCGCCCGAGGCCGTCGCGAAGAAGATCGCCGACATCCGCGCCCGCGCCGAGGCGCGCGGTCGCCAGATCAAGTTCGGGATCCGCCTGCACGTGATCGTGCGCGAAACCGAGGAAGAGGGCCTGGGCCGACGCCGACAAGCTGATCAGCCGCCTCGACGACGCCACGGTCGCCCGCGCGCAGCAGTCATTCGCGAAGATGGATTCCGAAGGGCAGCGCCGCATGGCCGCGCTGCACGGCGGCAAGCGCGGCTCGCGCAAGGAACTGGAGGTCTATCTATCCGAACCTGTGGGCGGGCTGGGCCTCGTGCTCGGCGGTGCCGGCACCGCGCTGGTCCGGCACCGCCGAGCAGGTGGCCGAACGGATGCGCAAATACGCCGCGCTCGGCATCGACACCTTCATTCTGTCGGGCTATCCGCATCTGGAGGAGTCGTACCGCTTCGCCGAGCTGGTGTTCCCCGCTGATCAAGGGCACCACCAACACGCGCCGCGCCGGTCCGCTGTCCGGCCCGTTCGGCGAGGTGATCGGCAATCACTACACGCCGCAGGCGAGCCAGAGCTGAGCGCGGAGGAATCGACATGGCAACTCCGACTCTCCAGCGTGCGGGACGCGGCGTAGCACGCCGCGGCTGGCGCGCCATCGCGCCCTGGCTCGTGCCGTTCGGCCTCGTGATCGCGTGGGAAACTGGCCGCGCGCGCCGGCGCGCTGTCGACGCGCGTGCTGCCCGAGCCGCTCGCCGTGGTGCGCGCCGCGTGGTCGCTGATCGAGTCGGGCGACATGTGGGCGAACGTCAAGGTCAGCACCTGGCGCGCGCTGGTGGGCTTCGCGATCGGCGGCGGCATGGGCCTCGTGCTCGGCCTGGCCACCGGTATCTCGAAGGCCGCCGAGGTGGCGCTCGACTCGACCATCCAGATGATCCGCAACATCCCCGCGCTGGCGATGATTCCGCTCGTGATCCTCTGGTTCGGCATCGACGAGAAGGCCAAGCTGTTCCTTGTGTCGCTCGGCGTGTTCTTTCCGATCTACATCAATACCTATCACGGCATCCGCTCGGTCGACGCGAACCTGATCGAGATGGCCAAGAGCTACGGCGTGAAGGGCTTCGCGCTGTATCGCGACGTGATCCTGCCCGGCGCGCTGCCGTCGATCCTGGTGGGCGTGCGTTTCGCGCTCGGCCTGATGTGGGTGATGCTGATCGTCGCCGAGACGATCTCCGCGCAGTCGGGCATCGGCTACATGACGATGAACGCCCGCGAATTCCTGCAAACCGACGTGGTGGTGGTCGGCATCCTGCTGTACGCGGTGCTCGGCAAGCTGGCCGACGTGCTCGCGAAGTGGCTCGAACGCGCGACGCTGCGCTGGCACCCCGGGTATCAACCGGGAGCCAAGTCATGAATGCGTCCACGCTCAACAACCATTACGGTCCGATCGCCGGCGCCGACATCGATGCCAAGCTGGCGCAGTCGCGCACCGAGGATGCTGCCCGCCAGGACGCGACCGTGCTCGAGCGCGACGCCGGCGGCCACGTCGTGCCGCTGACGCGGCGGCGATCATTCGGTCGAACTGCGCAAGGTCGGCAAGCGTTACGGCGAGCGCGCCGTGCTCAGCGATTTCGATCTGTCGATCGAGCGCGGTAGCTTCGTGGCGATCGTTGGGCGCAGCGGCTGCGGCAAGTCCACGCTGCTGCGGCAAGTCCACGCTGCTGCGGCTGATCGCCGGGCTCGAAAAGCCGACCGACGGCACGCTGCTGAAGCGCAGCGAAACCGGCGAGACGCTCGACACGCGGATCATGTACCAGGACGCGCGGCTGCTGCCGTGGAAGACCGTGCTGCAGAACGTGATGCTCGGCCTCGGTCGTCGCTCGCGCGAGGACGCGCGCGCCGTGCTGAACGAGGTCGGCCTGCTCGAGCGCGCCAACGACTGGCCCGCGCAACTATCAGGCGGCCAGCGCCAGCGCGTGGCGCTGGCCCGCGCGCTCGTGCATCGACCGCAACTGCTGCTGCTCGACGAGCCGCTCGGCGCGCTCGACGCGCTCGACGCGCTGACGCGAATCGAAATGCATGCGCTGATCGAACGCCTCTGGCGCTGGCATCGCTTCACCGCGCTGCTCGTGACGCACGACGTGCAGGAGGAGGCGGTGGCGCTCGGCGACCGGATCCTGCTGATCGAATCCGGCAAGATCGCGCTCGACCAGACCGTGCCGCCCGCCCCCGCAACCCGTATCCGTTGGGCCGTCTGACGCTGCCCAGCCTCCATCGACTGATAATTTCGGAGCCATACCAACATGAGCATCATCGCCATCAACGTACGCAACCAGTTCAAGGGCAAGGTCAAGGAAATCATCCGCGGGCCGGTGGTGTCCGAGGTCGACGTGGATACGCCGTTCGGCATCGTGACGTCGGTTATCACGACGCGCTCGGTCGACGAACTGGAGCTGAAGGTCGGCGCTGAAGTGGTCGCGCTGGTGAAGTCCACCGAGGTGTCGATCGCGCGTCTCTGATGCCCGCCCGGCGGGTCGCAGCGGCATCCGGAGAGGCGGGCAACGCGAAAGTGTTGCCCGCCTCTTACGTTATGAAGCAATCATTGACATTGATTTTCATTTTTCAGTGCTAGGATCGGATTTCCTTCACCGCGGAGAGAGTCGATGGTCCCCGCACTCAGTCCCGATGCAATAGAAGCGTTGAAGTGGGTCGACCGGTTCGGCGCCGGGTATCCGGTGCCGGCGCAGTTCGGAGCGCTGGTCGACGCGCTGCAGAATGACGGCTACGTGTATCAGAGCCGCCCGGGGCGCGCAGAACTGACCGAAGACGGCAGAACGGCGTTGCCTGAAGAGTTTGATTGATCGATTTGATCGGATTGCTTAGGGTCGGGAGGATGAAAATGGATACGATTTCGATTGGACACAGCCTCGACGCGTATGTCGAGGAGTACAACGCTTATCGGCTCGAGGTGAAGACCGAACAGGTCGGCGCCGGCGAGAAGGCCTATTACCGCGTGTTGTTCGGCGATGCCGAGGTGATAGGCTGGCGGCTCGTGCATGTCGACGGCGTGCGGCTCAGCGAGCGCAACGTGGTCGATCAGGTGATGTCGATGGCGCGCGGCGCGGTGGATCGCGAGTTGCGGGGGGCCAGGGCGGCGTGAGCGCCGATGGCGTGTCGATTTGACGACCGGGCGCCTGATTGGCGGGGCCGGTGCGGGAATGAAAGCCGCCGGAGCGGGCTCCGGCGGCTTTTGCATTTCCGGGGCCCGGGCAGCGTCGCGCACGCCGCCTTATAATGTCGCCCTTGACCGATGCGCGGGATCGAAACGCTCCGACCCTCTGCCGCATCCGCTCCGGCTGCATCGCGCTGCCGGCCCGCGCCCACAAAACCATCAGAACGACGGTGCCGGCCCGGGCGCAACCCGAACTCACGATATTGATTCAGCAGGAAGATTCGATGAAAGCAACGCCCCGGCGCGTCGCCGTCGCGCCGATGATGGACTGGACCGACCGCCATTGCCGGTCGCTGCACCGGTCGATTTCGCGCCACACCTGGCTCTACACGGAAATGGTCACGACCGGCGCGCTGATGCTGATGCACGGCGACGTCGCGCGCCACCTCGCGTTCACGCCCGACGAGGCGCCCGTCGCGCTGCAGTTGGGCGGCAGCAAACGCGACGATCTCGCGAAGTCGGCCAAACTCGGCGAAACCTGGGGCTACGACGAAATCAACCTGAATTGCGGCTGCCCGTCCGAGCGCGTGCAGCGCGGCGCCTTCGGCGCCTGCCTGATGAACGAGCCGGCGCTCGTGGCCGATTGCGTGAAGGCGATGCGCGATGCGGTGTCGGTGCCGGTGACGGTCAAGCACCGCATCGGCGTCGATGCCGTGGAGGACTACGCGTTCGTGCGCGATTTCGTCGGCACGATCGCCGAGGCGGGCTGCGAGGTGTTCATCGTGCACGCGCGCAACGCGATCCTGAAAGGATTCTCGCCGAAGGAAAACCGCGAGATTCCGCCGCTCAAGTACGACTACGCCTATCAACTCAAGCGCGATTTTCCCGAGCTCGAAATCATCATCAACGGCGGCATCACGACGCTCGACGAAGCCGAAACGCATCTTCGGCATGTCGACGGCGTGATGCTCGGTCGCGAGGCATATCACAACCCATACGTGCTGGCCGAGGTCGATGCGCGTTTCTATGGCGCGACCGGTCCCGCGCCGACGCGCGAGGAGATCGAGGATCGCCTGATCGCCTACTGCGCCGACGAGATCGCGCGCGGCACCTACCTCGGCGCGATCGTGCGCCACGCGCTCGGGTTGTATCGCGGCGTGCACGGTGCGCGCGGCAGGCGGCGCGTGCTGTCGGACAGCACGCGCCTCGCGCGCGGCGACGTCGCGACGATTTTTGCCGAGGCGCGCGCCCATCTGACGGCCCCTGTCGAAAATTTTTAAAAAGGGGCTGGACAAGGGGAGATTCTGTTCATATAATCTCAATCTTAGCTGCTGAAACACAACGGCAACGAAGCAGATGTAGGTAGTAACAACGGTGGCTGTAGCTCAGTTGGTAGAGTCCAGGATTGTGATTCCTGTTGTCGCGGGTTCGAGTCCCGTCAGCCACCCCAAGGGCGGTGTCCCATTCGTAGTTGAAGGTTGGGACGGCGGGGTTTCATAGATTAGGCAGACTTCCGATCATGGTCAACGCGTTTTTCGAGTGATCGATGCAGGGCGACGGCGAGGATCCAGAGGTCGTTGGCACCACCGAGCTTGCGGAAGCGCTTCTCCGCTTCCAGGAAACCGGTGGCCGCCCAGCGCATCGCCATGTCGGCGTCGCGATAGCGATGGACCCGGCCACTCACGC
>WNEB01000106.1 GCA_009914575.1 Burkholderia gladioli | reverse complement strand
GCCTTCACGACCAAGCTTCAATTGCTCGTCGAACCGCTGCGCCAGACGTTGACCTACGACCAAGGCCGCGAGATGGCGCGACATGCCGAACTGACAGCCGCGACCAACGTTCGCGTCTACTTCTGCGACCCGCACAGCCCTTGGCAGCGCGGCACGTGTGAGAACACCAACGGCCTGCTGCGCCAGTACTTGCCCAAGGGCACGGATCTGTCCATCTACTCTCAAGACGACCTCGATGCGATTGCCGACTTACTCAACACTCGACCACGCGCCGGACTGAACTGGCACACCCCTTTGCAAATCCTGGCTCAGGTTCTGGCTAACCCCGCCGACCGAGTTCCAGCCCATTAACCAGCGGCGTGTTGCACTTCACTATTGAAACCGCCACGTCATGGCTCACGAAGCCAAGGCCAACCAGGCCGCCAAGCGCTGGCTCTGGTTGCTGGTGTTGCCGGTGGTGGCGATGATCTGGGTGCCGTCGTACGCCAAGGTCGAACCGCAATGGTTCGGATTCCCATTCTTTTACTGGCTCTCTTGAAATTTGAGTGGGTGAAAAGGGCCGCCGGGGTACGAAAACCTACGTCGCAAAACGGTATCTTCCCACCCCTAGCCCCGCCGCCGGACGGGCTCGTAGATTTTTCCGGGTCAAGGGTTCGCTGCGCCGGGCTTCGCCCGCCCTTGACCCGGAAAAATCCACCCACTCGAAATTCAAGAGAGGCCTTTTACTGGTATCAGCTCGCCTGGGTGTTCATCAGCGCGGCGATCACCGCGTTCGTCTACAGCAAGACCAAGCACTGCTGGCGCGCCGGCGGCACGAAGGAGGGCGGACAATGAACGTGACCGCAACCGTCGTTTTCGTGCTGTTCTTCGTCGGCGTGACGATCCTCGGCTTCGTGGCCGCGCACTGGCGGCGCGGCGATCTGGCCCATCTCGACGAATGGGGCCTCGGCGGGCGGCGCTTCGGCACGATCGTCACGTGGTTCCTGCTCGGCGGCGATCTCTACACCGCGTACACGTTCGTGGCGGTGCCCGCGCTGGTGTTCGGGGCCGGCGCGATGGGCTTCTTCGCGCTGCCGTACACGATCCTGATCTATCCGTTCGCGTTCGTGGTGTTCCCGAAGCTGTGGAGCATCGCCAAGCGGCAGGGCTACTTGACCGCGGCCGATTTCGTCGGCGCGCGCTACGGCAGCCGCATGCTGGCGCTGGCCGTGGCGGTGACGGGGATCGTCGCGACCATGCCGTACATCGCGTTGCAGCTGGTGGGCATCGAGGTGGTGATCGGCGGGCTCGGCTTCGACACGCATGGCCTGCTCGGCGACCTGCCGCTGATCATCGCGTTCGCGATTCTGGCGGCCTACACGCACACGTCGGGGCTGCGCGCGCCGGCCATGATCGCGATCGTCAAGGACATCCTGATCTACGTGACGATCGCCGCGGCCATCGTCGTGATCACGTCGCAACTGGGCGGCTTCGGGCACATCTTCGGCTCGGTGCCGCCGGCCAAGCTGATGCTGAAGGCGCCCGACGTGTCGAGCCTGAACGGCTACAGCGCGTACGCGACGCTCGCGGTGGGCTCGGCGCTCGCGCTGTTCCTCTATCCGCACTCGGTCACGGCGATCCTGTCGTCGTCCTCGGGCAACACGATCCGCCGCAACATGGCGATGCTGCCGGCCTATTCGTTCGTGCTCGGGCTGCTCGCGCTGCTCGGCTACATGGCGCTGGCCTCGGGCGTGAAGGACATGCCCGAGTTCGCGCCGTACTTCAAGGCCTACGGCGCGAACTTCGCGGTGCCGGCGCTGTTCCTGCACTTCTTCCCGTCGTGGTTCGTCGGCGTGGCGTTCGCGGCGATCGGAATCGGCGCGCTGGTGCCGACCGCGATCATGTCGATCGCGGCGGCGAATCTCTACACGCGCAACATTCACCGCGAGTTCTTCAACCGCAACATGACGCCGCATCAGGAGACCAGCGTCGCGAAGCTGGTGTCGCTGATCGTCAAGGTGGGCGCGGTGGCGTTCATCCTCGGCCTGCCGCTGACCTATGCGATCCAGCTGCAGCTGCTCGGCGGGATCTGGATCATCCAGACGCTGCCGGCGATCGTGCTGGGCCTCTACACGCGCGTGCTCGACCATCGCGGCCTGCTGGCCGGCTGGGCCACCGGCATCGTGTGCGGCATCTGGATGGCGATCTTGCTGAAGCTGGCGGGCTCGATCTTCACGGTCCACCTGTTCGGCCTCGCGATTCCCGGTTACGCGGTCGTGTGGTCGCTGGTCGTCAATCTGGTGGTGTCGGTGGTGGTCAGCGTGGCGATGCGCGCGAGCGGCATGGCGCGCGCCGAGGATCGCACGCGCCCCGAGGATTATCTCGACGTGGCGGAGGGCTGACCGCGCGGTTTCGTCGGGATGACGAAGCAAAAAAGGCCGGCCCCGCTGCATGCGGCGGGGCCGGCCTTCTGCTTGATACGGCGAAGCGGTGGCGGCGGACGACGTTCAGGGCCGCGGGGCCGGATCCTCGACTTTGACCATCCAGTGCACGCCGAAGCGGTCGCGCAACATGCCGAAGCCGAGCGCCCAGAACGTCGGCCCGAACGGCATCGCGATCGTGCCGCCCTCGGCCAGCGCCGCGAAGATCCGCTGGCCCTCGTCCACGCTCGCCGGGTTCAGCGACAGCGAATAGCCGTCGTGCACCTGCTGCGGCGCGCCTGCACACACGTCGCCGTCCGAGCACATCAGCTGCGATTCGCCGATGCGAAGGTTCGCGTGCATCACCTTGTCGGCGGCGGCCGGATCGATCGGCTGGCCGGGGTTCGGCGGCGCATCCTTGAAGCGCATCAACATCTGGACTTCCGCGCCGATGGCGCTGCGGTAGAAGGCGATCGCCTCGTCGCAGCAACCTCCGAAGAACAGGTACGGTTGTACTTGCATCGTCGTCTCCTTGGCGGGCTGGTTCGGCTTGCTGAACAAACGGGTAGGGAACGGCGAGCGCGTTCCGTGACGGGCATTGTAGAGCGTGCACGCGGCCGCGCAACCGTGCGCGAACCCGCAGAAACGACTACGGCCGCGCGAGGCGGCCGTTGGAGGCGGGCGGGCGATGCCGCCCGTCGATCAGCGCAGCGCTTCGATCAGGCCGTCGAGCTTGCCCGCGTCGGCGGAGAACGCGCGAATGCCTTCGGCCAGCTTCTCGGTGGCCATCGCATCGTCGTTCAGCTGGAAGCGGAACGATGCCTCGTCGATCGCCACGCGCTCGGTCGGGGCGTCCTGGCTGCTGTCGCCGGACAGCTTGCGCTCGACCGTATCGTTGCTCTCGTGCAGCTTCTGCAGCAGATCCGGGCTGATCGTCAGCAGGTCGCAGCCGGCCAGCTCGACGATCTGGCTGACGGTGCGGAAGCTCGCGCCCATCACTTCGGTCTTGTAGCCGAACTTCTTGTAGTACGCGTAGATGCGGCGCACCGATTGCACGCCCGGATCGTTCGCGCCGCCGTTCTTGACGTCGTCCCAGTTCGCGCCGGCCTGCTTCTTGTACCAGTCGTAGATCCGGCCGACGAACGGCGAGATCAGCTGCGCGCCCGCTTCGGCGCAGGCGGCGGCCTGGGCCAGCGAGAACAGCAGCGTCATATTGCACTTGATGCCGTCCTTCTGGAGCACCTCGGCGGCGCGGATGCCTTCCCAGGTCGAGGCGAGCTTGATCAGCACGCGCTCGCGGCCGATGCCGGCGGCTTCGTAGAGGCGGATCAGTTCGCGACCCTTGTCGATCGAGCGTTGCGTGTCGAACGACAGGCGCGCGTCGACTTCGGTCGAGACGCGGCCCGGGATGATCTTGAGGATTTCGGTGCCGAAGGCGATCAGCAGACGGTCGAGGATGACGTCGGTCGATTCGCCCGCGTGGTCGCGCACGGTTTTTTCGAGCAGCGGCTTGTAGGCGTCCTTCTGAACCGCCTTCAGGATCAGCGAGGGATTGGTGGTCGCGTCCTGCGGCTGATACTGCGCGAGCTGCTGGAAATCGCCCGTGTCGGCGACAACGGTCGTGTACTGCTTCAGCTGGTCGAGTGCGGTAGTCATGGCGAATCGTTGAAGAGGCGCAGCGCGCCGGGTTCGACGGAAGGCCGCGCGGCGAACGCGCGGCGGCGAAGCGGGCCGGCGGCTCGCGCCCGGAACGGGGCGGTCGGCGACCGAAGTCCTCTATTCTAGGCCCGATTCGGGGCGGCGTACGTGACGCGGCGAACGGAAAAAGGGAAGCATCACGCGTGCCCGGACGGGGCAAGACCGGCGTTGGGGCGGTGCGGAGTCGGGCCGTCGACGTACCGGCCAGTGCATCGAGCGTGTCCGGCGTGGGCGGGGCGGGGCGGCAGGGCGCTTCGGTGCGGAGCCGGGTCGTCGGAACACCGATCGACGCATCCCCCGCAACCCTCGTCCTCAACCCCGCCGCGCGTTGAGCCCCACCTGCGTGACCACGCCCGCCACCAGCCCCCAGAACGCCGGGCCGATCGACAGCAGCGTCAGGCCCGAGGCCGTGGTCATGAACGTGACGAGCGCCGCCTCGCGCTGCCGGACGTCCTGCATCGCGTTGGTCAGCCCGCTCATGATCGAGCCGAACAGCGCCAGCGCGGCCACCGACACCACCAGCGCCTTCGGCAACGCGTCGAACAGCGCGGCGATGGTTGCGCCGAAAACGCCCGCCACCAGATAGAACACGCCGCACCAGACGGCCGCCGGATAGCGCCGCGCACGGTTTTCGTGCGCCTCGGGGCCGGTGCAGATCGCGACCGTGATGGCCGCCAGGTTGACGCCGTGCGAGCCGAACGGCGCCAGCGCCAGCGAGGCCAGGCCGGTGCTCGCGATCAGCGGCGAGGACGGCGTGGTGTAGCCGTCGGCGCGCAGCACGGCGATGCCGGGCACGTTCTGCGAGGCCATCGCCACCACGAACAGCGGAATGCCGATGCTGACGATGGCCGACAGCGAGAACGCCGGCACGGTCAGCACCGGGTGCGCGAACGCGATCCGGAACCGGCTGAAGTCGAGCAGGCCGAGCGCGCCGGCCACGGCGGTACCGGCCACCAGCGTGGCGACGATCGCGTAGCGCGGCGCGACCCGCTTGACCGCGAGATAGGTATAGGTCACGAACATCGCGATCACGAGGCCGGTCTGAAACTGCGCGGCGCGGAAGATCTCGATGCCGATCTCGAACAGGATGCCGGCCAGCAGCGCGGCGGCGATGCCCGACGGAATCCGTCGCATCAGCGAATCGAACACGCCGCTCAGGCCGATCGCCGTCAGCAGCAGCGCGCACACCACGAACGCGCCGATCGCGTACGGGTAAGGCACGCCGGGCAGCGAGGCCACCAGCAGCGCCGCGCCGGGCGTGGACCAGGCCACCACCACCGGCGCGCGATAGCGCAGCGACAGGCCGACGGTGGTCACGCCCATGCCGATCGACAACGCCCAGATCCAGGAGGAGATCTGCGCGTCGCTCAGGTGGGCGGCGCGGTCAGCCTGGAACATCAGCACCAGCGAGCTGGTGTAGCCCGTCATCATCGCGACGAAGCCGGCGACCAGCGCCGACAGCGAGGTATCCGCGAAGAAGCGCGGGGCGGGAGCGACCGGCGGCGTGCCGGGCGCGTGGGACGGATTAATCTTGAAGCACTACGAAGCGGGGAGGGGCGGCGAACCGGGCGGCGCGCGGCGATCCGGGCGGATCGGCGGCGGCGGGCGACACCGGTGAAGCCGGGATATTAGGGAAACCGGCGGCGCCTGTGGTGACGAGATGCACCGGGCGCGCCGCGACGGCGCGGGGCGCGCCTACTTGCTCAGCTGCCGCATCGCCGATTCGAGCCCGGCCAGCGTCAGCGGATACATGCGCGCGCCGAGCAGATCGCGGATGATCGACACCGATTGCCTGATCTTGCCCCCGTTTCACGGACACCCCTATAAGCGATTAACTATCGCAATAGGAGGTGGACGATGACCAAGAGCAAGGCAGGCAGAAAGGGGCAGGAGTTCAGCCTGGAGTTCAGGCAGCAGGCA
>WNEB01000105.1 GCA_009914575.1 Burkholderia gladioli | reverse complement strand
CGTCGAGCGACTTCACATTGCTGTACTGCTCGAGCATCGTTGCAAGCTCCGCTTCGACTGCCTGCTGAATAATCTGCCGCGCGCCCTGTTGGATCAGCTCGTCGAGCACGCTCTTCGTTTCTGCTTTACTGCTGGTCGCTTCTTTCGTAGTCTTCTTCATGGTGGCTGGTTTCCGGATCACTCAGGGTTCGCTGGTTGTGCTCACGACAAGCAACATTCTCAGCTAAACCGCCACCGCCTTTTCAAATTCCCGTCGCGACCGCCGTACACCAGATTCGACAATAGCTCCGATGTCCTTGACGGCGATGCCGTCGGTTTCCCACAGCACCAGCATCGTCAGGTATTGCGGATAGGTCAGCGACAGCCGTTCGAGCAGCCGCTTGTACGCCTTGGTCATGGCCAGCGAGGTGGAATACAGCGCGAAGCAGAGTTGCTCGTCGAGCGTGGCGGGGAAGGCGGGGAGATCGGACATGATCGTCGGCCCGTCGATCGGGCACAAAAAATTTGCACGTGAACGATTGTGCGCCGTTCGGGGCGGGTTGGCGAGCGGTGGCACCGGTTGGTGCCAGGTAACTGCGGCGGATTTCGGTATAGCGATGCGAAGCAGGCCGGCCTGGCGTGCATCTGCATACTTCCGCCACACACATCTGACACTTGCGTCACGATCGGCCGCGCGCGATGCGTAGGATAGCCATTGAGGACGGCTGTGGAGCTCGTGCCTCAGTGAAAAGGTGATTGGCCGATGGATTGCTTGCGCGATCCGTCGGCATTTTTTTGCATGGAAGGCGGGCGGGCTCGACCGTTTTTGAGTCGCGTCGACAATTGCGGCCTTTGCGAATGCCTTGGCCAGCCTGTCGAAGCGCTTTAGCGCCGCAGGCGTGAATTCGATCTGTTTGCGTCGCGCTTGCTCAGGCTCGATTCAAGGCACCGACCGGCGATCAGCCCGGCTTGCCCGGCTCCTGCACGCCGAAACAGCCGCGATACGTCGCGTAGAACGAGCAGTACAGCGCCGCCGTGATTACCACCGACACCAGCATCATCAACGTCATCGCGTAGGCGCCGACGCCGATCGCGTGCAGCAGCGCGGCCAGCCCGAACGAGATGCCGATCGCGACCGTGAACCACAGCAGCCCGTACAGCGTGAACGCCCAGCGGTTGCGCCAGCAACTCACCACGCTGAAGAACAGCGCCTTGACGGGCGGGATGTCGTGCCAGGCCGTCAGCACCGGCGCGAACCAGAACATCATCGACACCGGCACGTAGAGCGCGGCCGAGATCAGCATCGCGACCAGCGTGTCGGTCGAGATGATCACGTTCGGGTCGATGCTTTCGGGGCTCAGGCCGAACATGATCCGCAGCAGCGTGCCGCCGTCGCCGAAGGCGGAGCAGGCGAACACCACCGCGATCGACACGACATAGATGCCGCCGAGCGTAAACAGGCGCTGCATCGTCGCGTTGCCGTAGGAACGGAAGCCGTCGAGCAGGATCGTCGGCATGACCGGCTTGCCGGCCACGGCATCGCGGCACGCGGCCATGAAGCCGACCGAGATGCCCGGGATGAACAGCAGCGGCAGCGCCGCGCCGATCACGGGCACCAGCGAGACGATCATCATCGCCAGCAGGTATGCGAAGAACAGCGTGATGAACGCGAGAGGATTGCGCCGGAACAGCCAGATGCCCTGGCGAAACCAGACGTAGCCGGTCTTGGCGGGGACTTCGATCAGTTGCATGGGTCGTGTCGTTCGGAGAGCGGCAGCGCATGCGCAATGCGCTCGCGCAGGATGCGCTCGAAATGGCCTGGGTCGTGCGGCTTGAGCATCTCCGCGGCGCGGGGCAGGTGGAAATCATACAGGCGCGACACCCAGAAGCGGTACGCTCCGGCACGCAGCATGTCGGGCCAGCGGCGGCGTTCGGCGTCGCTGAACGGGCGCACGGTCTGGTAGGCGCGCAGCAGCGCATCGGCGCGTTCGGCGTCGAGCGCGCCGGTGGCGAGGTCGCAGCACCAGTCGTTGACGGTCACGGCCACGTCGAACAGCCACTTGTCGCAGCCGGCGAAGTAGAAATCGAAGAAACCGCCGAGGCGCACCGTGTGGCCGGTGTCGGGCGAGGCGTGCGCGAACAGCACGTTGTCGCGGAACAGGTCGCAGTGGCACGGGCCTTCCGGCATGCGGGCGTAGTCGGCCGAGCCGAAGAACGCGGCCTGATGCGCCAGTTCGGTTTCCAGCAGCGCGCGCTGCTCGCCGTCGATGAAGGGCAGGATGGCCGGCACGTTCTCCTGCCACCACGGCAGGCTGCGAAGGTTCGGCTGGTGATTCGCGTAATCGCGCCCCGCAAGGTGCAGGCGCGCGAGCATCTGACCCACTTCCACGCAGTGCTCGACGCCCGGCGCCAGTTCGGCGGCGCCGTCCAGCCGGGTGACGATCAAGGCCGGCTTGCCGTGCAGCTCGCCGAACAGCGCGCCGTCGGTGCGCACCACTGGATCGGGCACCGGCACGCCGTGATGGGCCAGGTGGCGCATCAGTTCTAGGTAGAACGGCAGTTGCCCGGCCGTCAGTTTTTCGAAAATCGTCAGGACGAATTCGCCGCGTGTCGTCGTCAGGAAGAAATTGCTGTTCTCGATGCCGGACGGAATGCCGCGAAACGCGACGACTTCGTCAAGATCGTAGCGGCGCATCCATTGCGCGAGATCGGAATCGGAGACTGCGGTGAAAACGGCCATGCGGGAAAGCGTCGAACGGGGTGGGCGGGCCGGCGCGGGGGCCGGCGGCGGCTGCGGGAGGGCGGCGGGGCCGCCCCGCCGGGGGATGGATCAATAATGCAGGTTGATCGACGGCACGCGCGTGACGGGCACGTTGCCCTGATGCGGGCGCGGCGAGATGTCCGGGGTCGAGCTCATCTGGTAGCGGGTGCCGAAGTTCGAACGCACGTCGATCTCGACGGGCTTGCCGCGATCGCGGTATTCGGTCACTTCAGTGCCGCTGATTCTCTTGTCGTGAAAGCTCGGTGTGCGCTTGATGTCGTCGAACTCGACCTTCGAGCTCACTTCCGCGCCGGGGCGGTTGATCTTGGTGAGGTCGGGCAGACCTTCGGCCTCGTACTGCGCGGCGCGCGCTCGTGCCTCGTCGCTCGGCTGCGAACCCTCGGCGAACACGGGCCCGGCGAGGACGACCGTCGCAAGCGCGGCGGCGAAAAGGAGCGGCTTCATGGGTTTCTCCAAATTAACCGCACGATTCTAGCAAAACCGAGGCCGGCCGATGCGGCCTTCTCTGCGCTGTGGCGGCGCAGCCTCGGCCGGATGGCAGAGCGGGCGCGCCGCCGCGGCGCGCCCGTGATAATGTCGGACGCAATCCTAGAGGCAATCGACAATGAACAACGACATCCATCGCCAGCATCGTCCGCTCACGCCCGAGTGCCCGCCCGTCGAAGCCTTCGACGACCCCGTCGCCGCGGTCGCGCGTCTGTCCTCGATCTACGAAACCCACACCGCGTTCCTGCGCGATGCGTTCGCGCGCTACCGCCGCAACGAGCCGATCGGCGGTCGCGTGCGCGCGTTCTACCCGTTCGTGCGGGTCAGCACCGACGTCAACACCAACATCGATTCGCGCCGCTCTTACGGCTTCGTGGCCGGCCCCGGCATCTTCGAAACCAGCGTGACGCGGCCCGATCTGTTCGCGAGCTATTACCGCGAGCAACTGCGCCTGCTGTCGAAGAATCACAGCGTGGCGATCGAGGTCGGCGTGTCGGATCAGCCGATTCCGATCCATTTCGCGTTCTCGGAAGGCATCCACCTGGAAGGCGATCTCGATCGCGACCGGCTGCTCGCGATGCGCGACGTGTTCGACGTGCCGAACCTGGCGAATCTCGACGACCGGATCGCCAACGGCACGCACGAGGTGCCGCCCGACGCGCCGCAGCCGCTTGCGCTGTTTACCGGCGCGCGCGTCGATTTCTCGCTGCACCGGCTGCGCCATTACACGGCCACGCTGCCGGCGCATTTCCAGAACTACGTGCTCTACACGAACTACCAGTTCTATATCGACGAATTCGTGAAGCTCGGCCGCACGCTGATGTCGGCCAGCGACGATCCGGTCGTGCGCGAATACCGCAGCCAGTACACGTCGTTCGTCGAGCCGGGCGACGTGATCACCTACAACGCGAATCTCGGCAACGAGCCGACCGAAGGCTCGCCGCCGCCGCGCCTGCCGCAGATGCTCGCGTACCACCTGAAGCGCGCCGACGGCAGCGGCATTTCGATGGTCAACATCGGCGTCGGCCCGTCGAACGCGAAAACCATCACCGATCACATCGCCGTGCTGCGTCCGCACGCGTGGGTCATGCTTGGCCATTGCGCGGGGCTGCGCAACACGCAGCGCCTGGGCGACTACGTGCTGGCGCACGGCTACGTGCGCGAGGATCACGTGCTCGACGACGATCTGCCGTTGTGGGTGCCGATCCCGGCGCTGGCCGAGGTGCAGGTGGCGCTGGAGCGCGCCGTGGCGCAGGTCACGCAGCTCGACGGCAGCGATCTGAAGCGCGTGATGCGCACCGGCACGGTGGCCAGCGTCGACAACCGCAACTGGGAGCTGCTCGATCACCGCGAGCCGGTCAAGCGCTTGTCGCAGAGCCGTGCGGTGGCGCTCGACATGGAAAGCGCGACGATCGCCGCGAACGGCTTCCGGTTCCGGGTGCCGTACGGCACGCTGCTCTGCGTGTCGGACAAGCCGCTGTACGGCGAACTGAAGCTGCCGGGCATGGCCGATCAGTTCTACCGCGCGCAGGTCGATCAGCATCTGCAGATCGGCGTGCTGGCGATGGAGATCCTGCGCACCAACGGGCTGGCGAAGTTGCACAGCCGGAAACTGCGGAGTTTTGCGGAAGTGGCGTTCCAGTAAGCGCTGCCTGCTTCCGAGCGATGCCAAAACGAAACGGGCCGCCCGACATCGGTCGGGCGGCCCGTTTCGCTTACGGCGCCGGCAGGATCCGGAGATCCTGCCCCGCCATCATGCCTTAGCGGCACTCATTGTGGCCACAGTGCCCCGGCGGGCAGTGCGGACGGTCGTGGCGGTGATGGTGCCTCCACTCGTCGCGCTGCCAGTAACGGCGGCCGTCGTAGTAACGGTCGCCGTGCCAGCCGATGACGATGGCCGGGCCGCCACCGTGGACGATAACCTGGGCGTTGGCGGCGCCCGACAGGGCAACACCGAAACCGGCTAGCAGCGTAGCGATCAGAAGGCGTTTCATGTGGTCTTCTCCTCGAAAGAGTGAGTCGGGGTGTCCGTCACGTTTCGCATCGAGGCCGGCGAACCGGCTGTGCGGTGCCGCGTCGGTCACGGCATGACTGCAGTCTGGCGATCGGGAAGAGGCGGTTTCAAGAATGAAGTGCAACACGCCGCTGGTTAATCGGCTGGAACTCGGTCGGCGGGGTTAGCCAGAACCTGAGCCAGGATTTGCGCCTCTCTTGAATTTCGAGTGGGTGGATTTTTCCGGGTCAAGGGCGGGCGAAGCCCGGCGCAGCGAACCCTTGATGCGGAGAAATCTACGAGCACGCTTGAGGGCTCGGGCCACGCAAAGCCTTGCGCCGCCTGGCCCCCGAGCCCGTCCGGCGGCGAGGACTTCCCCGCCTTGGGGCGGGGCTAGGGGGGGGAAGATACCGTTTTGCGACGTAGGTTTTCGTACCCCGGCGGCCCTTTTCACCCACTCAAATTTCAAGAGAGCCGGATTTGCAAAGGGGTGTGCCAGTTCAGTCCGGCGCGTGGTCGAGTGTTGAGTAAGTCGGCAATCGCATCGAGGTCGTCTTGAGAGTAGATGGACAGATCCGTGCCCTTGGGCAAGTACTGGCGCAGCAGGCCGTTGGTGTTCTCACACGTGCCGCGCTGCCAAGGGCTGTGCGGGTCGCAGAAGTAGACGCGAACGTTGGTCGCGGCTGTCAGTTCGGCATGTCGCGCCATCTCGCGGCCTTGGTCGTAGGTCAACGTCTGGCGCAGCGGTTCGACGAGCAATTGAAGCTTGGTCGTGAAGGC
>WNEB01000104.1 GCA_009914575.1 Burkholderia gladioli | reverse complement strand
ATGTCCTTGCGCATTTTCTTGTCAAAAATTAGGCAGTTACTCTGGAATCTGACTTGATAGGAGGCTGGCCCCGCGACCGTTGCGCGTAAACGTCAACGGATCTCGCTCGATTTATGCAACAACGCCGAACAGATCAGACATGGCGGCTTCCATCAAGTACGAGCATTGTAGGTGGTTCGGGCCGCGGCTTGCCGGTTGGGCAGCCGCGATCGCAACGGCGGCCCTGCTGGCCGCCTGCGGCAGCGCGCCGGTGCGTCATGTGCGCCCGCCGGCCACCGGCGCGGCGATCGTGCAGGGGCAGACGGCCTTCGAGCGGCTCACGCCGGTGGCGTGGCAGCAGGTGCCGGGCTGGGACGACGATACGCTGATCGGCGCGACCATTGCACTGCGGCAGAATTGCACGCGGCTCGCGCGCGCCGCGAACTGGCGCCGCGCCTGCGAGGCCGCGAACCGGCTCGACGATCTCGACATCACCGGCGCACGCAGCTTCTTCGAAACGTATTTCACGCCCTACCAGTTCGCCAACAACGACGGCACGCTCGACGGCCTCGTGACCGGCTACTACGAGCCGCTGCTGCACGGCTCGCGCGTGCGGCGCGGCCCGTATCAAACCGCGCTGTACCGCTGGCCCAGCGGCTATCGCGCCGGAACGCCGTTGCCGGCGCGCGCGCAGCTCGAACGTGCGGGCGTGCTGAACGGCAACGAGCTGGTGTGGGTCGACGATCCGATCGAGGCATTCTTCCTGCAGGTGCAGGGCTCGGGGCGCGTGATTCTCGACGACGGCACGGCGATGCGGGTCGGCTTCGGCGGCACCAACAACCAGCCGTACCGCTCGATCGGCAAGTGGCTGCTCGATCACGGCGAGCTGACGCCGGGGCAGGCCACCATGCAGGGCATCAAGGCCTGGGCGCGCGCCAATCCCACGCGTGTCGATGCCTTGCTCGACACCAATCCGCGCTTCGTGTTCTTCCGGGACATGGCGTCGGCCGAGGGCGCACCGAACGGCGGCGCGGACGGCCCGATCGGCGCGCTTGGCGTGCCGTTGACGGCCGAACGTTCGATCGCCGTCGATCCGTCGTTCATCCCGCTCGGCACGCCGGTGTTCCTGCAGACCACCCGCCCGCTGACCAACACGCCGATGAACCGCCTCGTGTTCGCGCAGGACACCGGCTCGGCGATCAAGGGCGGGGTGCGCGCCGACTATTTCTGGGGCCTCGGCGACGACGCGGGCGATCTGGCCGGTCGCATGAAGCAGGTCGGGCGGATGTGGCTGCTGCTGCCGAATTCGTGATGTCCCGCCGGGGCGCCGCTTCGACCCGGGCCCCGCGATCCTTGCGCGCCGGCGTTCACCGGCGCTTGTCGACCACCCGCCGCGCCTTGCCGACCGAGCGCTCGATGCCGTCGACCGGCAACACGTTGACGATCGCGCTCACCGCGATCAGCGCCTTGATGTCGTAGGCCAGCGCCTGCCGCGCTGTATCGAGCGATGCCGCGTCGCTCTGCGCGAGCGGGCACGGTTCGACGTTCAGCGTCATCACGTCGAGCGGGCCGTCGCGCGTCAGCACGATCTGGTAATGCGGCGCGAGCACGCGCTGCTTCAGGAGCTGCTCCTCGATCTGGGTGGGAAACACGTTCACGCCGCGGATGATCATCATGTCGTCCGAGCGCCCGGTGATCTTCTCCATGCGCCGCATCGTGCGCGCCGTGCCGGGCAGCAGCCGCGACAGGTCGCGCGTGCGATAGCGCACGATCGGCAGCGCTTCCTTCGTCAAGGAGGTGAACACCAGCTCGCCGAGTTCGCCGTCGGGCAGCACCTCGCCCGTCAGCGGATCGACGATCTCCGGGTAGAAGTGATCCTCCCAGATCGTCGGGCCGTCCTTGGTCTGCACGCATTCCGACGCCACGCCCGGGCCGATCACTTCCGACAGCCCGTAGATGTCCACCGCGTCGATGCCGGCGCGCTGCTCGATCGCCGCGCGCATCTCGTTGGTCCAGGGTTCCGCGCCGAAGATGCCGATCCGCAGCGACGCGTCGCGCGGGTCCAGCCCCTGACGCTCCATTTCGTCGGCGATCGAGAGCATGTAGCTCGGCGTGACCATGATGATGTCGGGCTCGAAATCGCGGATCAGCTGCACCTGCTTTTCGGTCTGGCCGCCGCCGAACGGAATCCCCGTCAGGCCCGCGCGCTCCGCGCCGTAATGCGCGCCGAGCCCGCCCGTAAACAGGCCGTAGCCGTAGCTCACGCGCACCTTGTCGCCGGTGCGCGCGCCGGCCGCGCGGATCGAGCGGGCCGCCAGGTTGGCCCAGGTATCGATGTCGCGCGCGGTGTAGCCGACCACGGTCGGCTTGCCGGTGGTGCCTGACGACGCGTGGATGTGCGCGATGCGGGCCTGCGGCACCGCGAACATGCCGAACGGGTAGTTCTCGCGCAGGTCGCTCTTGGTGGTGAACGGGAAGCGCGCGAGATCGGCCAGCGTGCGCAGGTCGTCCGGATGCGCGCCCGCCTCGTCGAACTTGCGCCGGTAGACGGGCGAATGCGCGTAGGCGTGCGCGAGCGACCAGCGCAGGCGGTCGAGCTGCAGCGCCTGCAGTTCGTCGCGGCTGGCGGTCTCGATCGGTTCGAGTGGAAGCGGGGCGTTCATCGGTGTCTCCGGATCGTGTTCGGTTCGGTCGGCGGTGCGCTTAATGGCCTGCGTTGGCGTCGTGGTCGGCGGCAATCACGTTTCCGGCGATGCGCGCGGACTTGCCGCGAAACATCGCCACCGTCTCGCCCGCGCGGTTCGTCACACGGATGTCGTAGATGCCGTGCCGCCCGGCCAGCGTCTGCTCCGCGGCCTCGGTCGTCAGCACCTCGCCCTCCGGCACCGACCGCAGGAAGTCGATCGCGCAGCCGGCCGCGACCGTATTGAGGTTGTGCGAATTGCAGGCGAACGCGAACGCGGAATCGGCGAGCGTGAAGATCAAGCCGCCGTGGCAGGTGGGATGGCCGTTCAGGAACGCGGGGCGCACCGTCATGCGCATCCGCGCGCGGCCCGGGCCGACATCGAGCAATTCGATGCCGAGCGCGCGCGTGCAGGCATCGGCTGCGTACATGGCATCGGCGGCGGCGCGCGCGAGCGCGTCGGGATCGACGGGCAGCGAACCGGCAGCGGATCGGGTGGGCGTCTCGTTCATCTCAACGCCCCTCGAAACGCGGCGCGCGCCGGGCCATGAACGCCGCCACGCCTTCCGCATGGTCGTGCGACCGACCGAGTTCGCGTTGCAGGTCGCGTTCGAGATCGAGCTGCCGGTCGAGCGAGTTCGTCATGCCGGCGCGCATCGCCTGCTTGATCGCGGCGATCGCGCGGGTCGGCTGGCGGGCCAGTTCGGCCACCAGCGCGGCGGCGGTGTCGGCGAGCGCATCGTCGTCAACGGCGCGCCAGATCATCCCCCAATCGGCCGCCTGCTCCGCGCCGAGCTTGTCGCCCGTCAGCGCCAGCCCGAGCGCGCGCGAAGCCGACGCGTTGCGGCAGGAACCAGGTTCCGCCCGAATCGGGCACGAGGCCGATCTTCACGAACGACTGGATGAAACTGGCCGATTTGGCGGCCAGCACCAGGTCGCAGGCCAGCGCCAGGTTCACGCCGGCGCCGGCCGCCGTGCCGTTGACGGTCGCGATCACCGGCAGCGGCAGCGCTTGCAGGCGGCGCACGAGCGGGTTGAAATGCGCGTCGATCAGCGCGCCGAGATCGGTTTGCGCGCCCGGCGCGATATCGAGGTCGGCGAGATCCTGGCCCGCGCAGAAGCCGCGACCGGCGCCGGTCAGCACCAGTGCGCGCGCCTCGCCGGCTTCGGCGGCATCGAGCGCCGCGGTCAACTCGGCGTGCATCGCGCGGGTGAAGTTGTTGAGCTTGTCGGGGCGGTCGAGCGTGATCGTCGCGACGCGCGTCGCGGGATCGAGCGCGAACCGGATCGTGTCGTATGGCATCGGGTGTCTCCTCCACGTCGTGGAGGGCCGGCGGCGTGCGCCGGCCCGGATGATGCGTCTGCTGGTTCGGGAAAACGATTCGGCGTGCGGCCGGCGCTCAGGCGGCGCTTGCGGCGCGCGGCTCCACGTGGCGGCGGCTCTGCACCACGCGGAAGCGGTTCGCGACGAACGCCGCGTCCGCCAACGCCGCATTCGCGGCCGGGTTCGCGCCGGTGCCGTGGAAATCCGAAAACGCCGCCGACTGGTTGACGAATACACCGCCCGTCAGATTGATCGACAGCGCAATGCCGCCGCGGATCGCCGCCTCGTGGGCGCGGTCGAGCACGGCTTCGTCGGTGCTGTAGACCGACAGCGTCAGCGCGCCGCACTCGGCCGCGATGCCGCCGGCCAGTTCGAGCGAGTGCGCCGTCGAATCGGTGGCGATCACGAACGAGAGCGGGCCGAACCATTCGCGCGTGTAGGTGCCGCGTTCGCTGGCGTCGAGTTGCAGCACCAGCGGCGTGCGAACGCGCGCCTGCGGGTAAGCGGGATGATCGAGCGGCTGGCTGTCGGCCAGCACCTTGCCGAACGCGCGGGCCGCATCGATGCGCGCCGTCACGCCGTCGTTCTGGATCGCGCCGAGCAGTTCGACGGCGCGGGCCGGGTCAGCCACCAGCTTCTGCACTGCGGCGCCGATCGCCTGCGCCACCTCGTCGAAGCCGAGCCGTCCGTCCGGCGTGCGGATGCCGTCGCGCGGCACGTAGATGTTCTGCGGCGCCGTACACATCTGGCCCGAATAGAGCGCGAGCGAGAACGCGATGTTGCGCGCGGCGGCCTTCAGGTCGTCCACCGAATCGATCACGATCTGGTTGACGCCCGCCTTCTCTGTATACACATGAGCCTGATGCGCATGGCGTTCGAGCCAGTCGCCGTGCTGCGTGCTGCCGGTGAAGTCGATCAGGCGGATTTCGGGGCGCACCGCCAGTGCCTCGACCAGCGCGCCGTCGTCGGGGGCGGTGGCCAGCAGCGTGACGACGTTCGGATCGAAACCGGCCTCGCGCAGCACGTCGCGCGCGATGCGCACGGTCAGCGCAAGCGGCAGGATTGCACCCGGGTGCGGTTTGACGATCGCCGTGTTGCCGGTGGCCAGGTCGGCGAACAGGCCCGGGTAGCCGTTCCAGGTCGGGAACGTGCAGCAGCCCAGCACGAGGCCGGTGCCGCGCGGGACGATCGTGTAGCGCTTGTGCATCGCGAGCGGCGGGTTCTTGCCTTGCGGTTTTTGTCAGTGCGCGTCGACCGGAATGTCGCGCAGCGCGTCCCAGGCGTAGACCACCGCTTCGAGTGCACGGTCCTGGGCATGCGGGCCGCCGGCCTGGAACGCCATCATGAATGCCTGGCCGGTGGTGTGTATGACCGCGTGGGCGATCTCGCAGCTGGCCCGGTTGAGCCGCGCCAGGATTTCGAGGCTCACGCCCACCCAGGCGCTCGGGCCGGTCGCGCGCCAGCCCGGCTGCGCGGCGGCCGCCGCGGCAATCAGTTCGTCGGGCGACGATTGCGGATAGCGGATGACGAGCGGAAAGCGGAACGGCGACACCTCCGCGCCGACCTGTCCGCCCGATGCCGGCTGGTCGAGCGGGAACGGCTTGTCGAGCTGCGCCTGGAACGCCGCCTCGCCATCGGCTGCCGCACTTTCCCCGCACACTTTGGGACTCGGCATTTCGGCGAACGGGCTCCAGTACGCGCGAGTCTCGATGGCCGACAGCGCCTGTTGCAGAGTGGCTTCATGCTTCGTGAACAAAGGATGGGTCATGACGGCAGCCTGATGAGGGTGGAAAGCCGGTCGCACGAACGCAATTAATTAACCGACCGGTTGGTCTGCGAATGTTAGCATTGTTCTCCGCGTGTGTGCGCGGAGCCTGGCGTTTCTTTAATGAGGAGACATCGATGGACTACGGGAGCTAAAGTCAAATCTGGTGTACAGGGTGTCGGCATGATCAGGCGGTGAGCGATTGCTGAGCCGGTGTGCTGTCGGTCACCGGTACCCCATCTTTGAACGGCATGCCCGCCAGCAGCTCGGTCAGCTTCTCGGGCGCGCGGATCTTGCGCCACGACTCTTCGGCCGATTCGAT
>WNEB01000103.1 GCA_009914575.1 Burkholderia gladioli | reverse complement strand
CGTTTGAGCCGTGCATGTTCGGCCAACTCCAAGCGTTGTGCCTGATCGTCCTGGTCGTGCCGCCGCGCCTGGGCGCGCCAACTGTACAGCTGGGCAGGCTGCAACCCCAGATCACGAGCCACCGTGGTTACCCCTTCTGTGGCCGCTCGCAACAGTGCCTGCTGCCTGAACTCCAGGCTGAACTCCTGCCCCTTTCTACCTGCCTTGCTCTTGGTCATCGTCCGCCTCCTATTGCGATAGTTAATCGCTTATAGGGGTGTCCGTGAAACGGGGGCAAGATCAGCGGCCGGCTCACCCGGTCGTTCGCTCAGGCCGTGCCGCGACGCGGGCCGCGCGGGCCGTCGTTGCGACGGTTGCCGCCGTAGCCGCCTTCGCGATTGCCGCTGCCGTAGCTGCGACCGCCTTCGCGGTTGCCGTCCGGCTTGCCGCCGCCGCTGCCGAAGCGGCGGTCGCCATCGCCATTGCCGTTGCCCGGACGGCCGCGGCCCCCCGGCGCGCCGTTGCGCGGGGGCGCCTTGCGCGGCTCGAAGCCTTCGACGACGTTGACCGGCAGCGGCGAACGCACGAAGCGCTCGATGCGCTTGAGCACGCCCTGCTCGGCGTGATGCACGAGGCTCACCGCCGTGCCCGAACGGTCGGCACGGCCAGTACGGCCGATGCGGTGGACGTAGTCTTCGGCGAACTTCGGCAGGTCGTAGTTGAACACGTGCGTGATGCCCGGGATGTCGATACCGCGCGCGACCACGTCGGTGGCGACCAGCACGCGCACGCGGCGCTCGCGCAGCGCGCGGATCGTGCGGTTGCGTGCGCCTTGCGGCAGATCGCCGTGCAGCGCGGCCGATTCGAAACCGGCGTCGGCAAGACGACCGGCCAGGTTGTCGGCGTCGATCTTGGTGGCCGTGAAGATGATGGCCTGGTCGAGCGACTCGGCGCGCAGCAGGTGATCGAGCAGACGATCCTTGTGATCGCGGTCGTCGACGTAGTGGACGGTCTGGGCGATGTTGGTGCGCGCTGCGAGCTTCTGGACGATTTCGATGCGTTCCGGATCCTTCAGCAGGCGGCTCGTCAGCGAACCGATCTTGCCGTCGAGCGTGGCCGAGAACAGCATCGTCTGACGCGTGGCCGGCGTGGCCGCGACGATCGTTTCGATGTCGTCGATGAAGCCCATGTCGAGCATGCGGTCGGCTTCGTCGAGCACCAGCATCTTCAGTTCGGACAGGTCGATGCGGCCGCGCTCGAGGTGGTCGAGCAGGCGGCCCGGCGTGGCGACCAGGATTTCGGGGTTCTTCGCGAGCAGCATCAGCTGCTGGCCGTAGGCCACGCCGCCGAGGATGCTGACGGTGCGCAGGCGGCGCAGGTGCTTGCCGTAGTTCGCGGCGGTCGTGGTGACCTGCATCGCGAGTTCGCGGGTGGGCGTGAGGACCAGCAGGCCCGGACGCGCGACCGGCTGCGGGCGGCGCTGGCGGCGGTCGGTCGATTGCGGCTCGCGCGGGGCGCGCGGCTGTTGGGCCTGGGGCTTCTGCATCTGCGCGAAGCGCTCGATGGCGGGCAGCATGAACGCGGCGGTCTTGCCCGAACCGGTCGGGCTGGACACCAGCAGATCGCGGCCGGCGATGCCGGCGGGAATCGCACGCTGCTGAACAGGCGTCGGCTTCACATAGCCGGCGGCCTGCAGCGCGGAAACGATCTCCGGCGACAGCCCGAGCGATTCGAAGGTCGGGCCGTCGACGACCGGTTGCGCGACTGCCTCGACGGGCGCCGGCGCGTCGGTGGTCGTCACGCCGAGTGCTTCGTCAGCAATCGCGGTCATGGGGCTTTGGGGTTGGCTCGAAGTCATATCAATCCTTGAAACACGGTAGGTTAAACGTCGGCGCCAATCGTGCATGCCCAAGTCGACAATGCATCGAGCAAATCGGGAACGTGACAGACGTCCGCGTTCTGGAAAACGCAGACTCACTCACGGGTGCTGTTAGAAGCTGTTTCGGGTGCGGCACACGGCGGATGTCCGAAAACCGGATATCGCCGAACACGCCGCCAGCCTGATACTTTGATGGCCGCTAGGGCCCAGAGAGGCAGGAGGGGACAGGTTCTAAACTGGATTGGAGCGAAACGTACGAGGCATCAGGCTGTGGGGCCAGATGGCCGGCCAGTGCGTGATGCGGGAGCGAGTATAGCCGGATTTGTTGCGGCGCGCCACTGCTGCATGGCGTTTTTGTGAAATGCCGGCGCGGTGCACGCCGGTTCGACACGTTTGCTTACGTTTGACGCCACTTATGTCACACATAAGCGGCGTCGCACCACGGCGGCTTACGACGCCGCGCCGCTCTTCAGGTCTTCGACGAGTTGCACGTACTGCTGCTGGGCCTGTTCCTGCGCGGTGCCCTTGAGCGCGGCCCAGGCGTCGTACTTGTCTTTGCCGACGATGTCGGTGAAGCCGGGCTTGTCGCCGTGCACGTCGCCTTCGCTGCCTTGATTGTAGAGCGCGTAAAGGCGCAGCAGCGTCATGTTGCCGGGGCGCTCGGTCAGTTGCTGGACGTCGTCCTGGGCTTGCTTGAACTGGGCGGTGATGTCGCTCATGCGGTGTCTCCGTGGGTTTTCAGGTCGGCAGATGGTAGCAAACGGCGCGGCGCGGCGGGTCGAGCGTTCCTTCCAAACCCGCGCAAGGCGCGTGCGCGACGGCCGGCTGTCCGGAAACGCCCGAACCGGCGGGGCGCCGCATTACAATGTCGCCCATGACGCAAACAGTGCTCCTCGCCATCGATACGTCGACCGAATTCTGCTCGGTCGCCCTGATCGCCGCGCCCGCCGACGCGACCGCCGCTTCCGCCCCCCGCATCTGGTTCCGCCACGACGAGACGGGCGCCGTCTCCAGCACGCGCGTGCTGCCGGCCGTGCGCGAATTGCTCGACGAAGCCGGCTTCACGCTGGCCGATTGCGCCGCGATCGCGTTCGGCGCCGGGCCCGGTTCGTTCACGGGCCTGCGCACCGCCACCGGCGTCGCGCAAGGGCTCGCGTTCGGCCGCGACCTGCCGGTGGTGCCGGTCGGCACGCTGCTGGCCTGCGCCGAGCACGCACGGCTCAATGCGCTCGCCGCCGGCCTGCCGCCGCCCGCGCGCGTGCTGGCCGCGCTCGATGCGCGCATGGACGAAGCCTATTGGGCCGACTACGCCTGGGACGCCGCAGCCGGCGACTGGCGCACGCTGCAGCCGGCCTCGCTCGACGCGCCCGATGCGCTCGCCGTGCCCGACGCGCCGTTCACGCTGGCCGGCAACGCCGCCGCGGCGTTCGGCGAGCGGCTGCCGACCGCCGCGCAGGCGGCGCGGGTGGACGGCGCGGCGCTGCCGCACGCCGTGCCGGTGGCGCAGGCCGCGCTGCGCGCGTTTCGCGCCGGCCGCGCCGTGCCGGCCGATCAGGCCGCGCCCGAATACGTGCGCAACAAGGTCGCGCAAACCACGGCCGAGCGGCTCGCCGCGCGCGCGGCGCAGAGGCGAGCCGATGAGCGGCGTGCTGATGACCGACCGTTATCTCGCGCCGATGACCGATGCCGATCTCGACGAGGTGGTGACGATCGAGAAGGCGGCCTACGAATTCCCCTGGTCGCGCGGCAATTTCGAGGATTCGCTGCGCAACGGCTACTTCGGCGTCTGCATGCGGCACGCGACCGGCACGCTGGTCGGCTATTGCGTGCTGATGCCGGAGGTCGACGAGATGCATATGCTCAATCTGTGCGTCGCGCCCGCCGCGCAACACGGCGGCTGCGGGTTGGCGCTGCTGCGCGAGGCGGTGCGGATCGCGCGCGCCGAGCGGCTCGACGGCGTGCTGCTCGAGGTGCGGCCCACCAATCCGCGGGCGATCCGGCTCTACGAACGCTTCGGCTTCGAGACGGTCGGCCGCTGCAAGAACTATTACCCGGCCCGGCATCGCACGCGCGAAGACGCGATCGTGATGAGGCTGACGCTTGGCCCGCAAGGAGGCGCGCATGACCTGGCTTGATTCGGCGCTCGACGAAATGGGCCTCGGGCCGCGCTGGGTGCGTCGCGTGGTCGCGGCGCAGAGCGGTTCCGCTCCGGCGGTGGCCGCGGATTCGCCGCCGGACGCCGACGCGCGCGCAGCGGCGATGCAGCCGGCAGCGGGCGCGGCCACGACACGGCGCGAGCCGCTGCCGGCCGCGCCGGAGCCGCGCCGCGCGCAGCCGCCTTCGCCGCCGACCGAAGCCGAAACCGTGCCCGACGATGGCGCCTGGTTCGATGCCGCCACCGCTGCCGATCTGCCGCCGCACGGTTTCGAGCCGCAGGCGCCGGTCGGTGCGCTGGCTGCGCGTTCCCCGGTGGCCGATCTCGGCTGGGACGAACTCGAATCGCGCGTCTCGGCCTGCGAGAGCTGCCGTCTCTGCGAGAAGCGCACGCAGACGGTGTTCGGCGTGGGCGATCGCGAGGCCGACTGGATGCTGATCGGCGAGGCGCCCGGCGAGAACGAGGACAAGCAGGGCGAGCCGTTCGTCGGCCAGGCGGGCAAGCTGCTCGACAGCATGCTGCATGCGCTGTCGCTCAAGCGCGGCGAGAACGTCTATATCGCCAACGTGATCAAGTGTCGTCCGCCCGGCAACCGCAACCCTGAACCGGACGAAGTGGCGCGTTGCGAGCCGTATCTGCAACGCCAGGTCGCGCTGGTCAAGCCGAAGCTGATCGTCGCGCTGGGCCGCTTCGCCGCGCAGACGCTGCTGAAATCCGATGCCAGCATCGCCTCGATGCGCGGGCGCGTTCATCAGTACGAAGGCGTGCCGGTCATCGTGTCCTACCATCCGGCCTATCTGCTGCGCAGCCTGCCGGACAAGGCCAAATCCTGGGCCGACCTGTGTATCGCGCGCGATACCTATCGCGATGCGGGCAACGGCGCGCCGGACGGCCGCACGGGCGACGCATGACTCAGGCCGCGCGGTCCGCACCGTGGGTGGGGCTGCGCGATGCGGCGGTACGCGATCTCGCGTGGCTGCTGGACAGCGCCGATCTGCTGACGGCTTCCGCCGCCGCGCCGCTGGCCCGGTCGTGGCAGGACGAAGCCGAAGCCGCGCGCGTGCTGGCCTGGCTCGCCGCGCTCGATGCCGAGCCGGCGCCGCTGCGGCGGGCCATCGAGGCCGTGCAGCCGACCCGCCTGGGCCGCTACGCCGAAACGCTGCTGGCGTTCTTCGCCGCGCACGGCCCGGCATGGACGCTGGTCGCCGCGAACCTGCCGGTGCGCGTCAGCGGCCGCACGCTCGGCGAGTGCGACCTCCTGCTGATCGCGCCCGACGGCGAACGGCTGCACTGGGAACTGGCGGTGAAGTGCTATCTGTGCGCGGCCACTGCCGGCGAGGCCGCGCTGCGCGACTATGTCGGCCCGAACCTGGCCGACCGTTTCGATCTCAAGTTCCGGCGTCTCGTCGATCATCAATTGCCGCTCAGTGCGCGCGAGGAGTTCGCGTTCACGGGGCAGGCCGGGCCGTGGGCGGCGCGCAGGTTCGTCAAGGGCTGGCTGTTCTATCGCGACGACGGCGCCGCGCTCGACGACCGCGCTCCGGCCGCGCCGACCGAACTCGATGCGGCGCATCCGCGAGGTTTCTGGGCCACGCGCGGCGATTGGCCCGCGCTCGTGGCGCGCGAGCCGACCGGCACGCGCTGGGCGGTGTTGCCGCGCCTCGCGTGGCTCGCGCCGCGCCGGCTCGACGCCGGCGATCCGCTGGAACCGGTCGAGGCGTCGGCGCTGTTCGATGCCGTGGCGGCGCTGGTGCCGGACGCGCAGGGCGTCTGGCACGAAACGCGCCGCGGCTTCATCGTCGACGACGGCTGGCCGCAACGCGCCGGCGCGTTCGCGCAGCTCGCGCGCTGACGTTTCGCACCGGGCGCTCGCCCGGCTGATTCTTCTGGCTCTCTTGAAATTTGAGTGGGTGAAAAGGGCCGCCGGGGTACGAAAACCTACGTCGCAAAACGGTATCTTTCCACCCCTAGCCCCGCCCCAAGGCGGGGAAGTCCTCGCCGCCGGACGGGCTCGGGGGCCAGGCGGCGCAAGGCTTTGCCTGGCCCGAGCCCTCAAGCGTGCTCGTAGATTTCTCCGCATCAAGGGTTCGCTGCGCCGGGCTT
>WNEB01000102.1 GCA_009914575.1 Burkholderia gladioli | reverse complement strand
ACGACCTCTGGATCCTCGCCGTCGCCCTGCATCGATCACTCGAAAAACGCGTTGACCATGATCGGGAGTCTGCCTAATCTATGAAACCCCGCCGTCCCAACCTTCAACTACGAATGGGACACCGCCTCCTGCTTGATCTGCGGCAGCGCCGACGCCTCGCCCGGCGTCAGCAGCCCGACTTGCGAGTACACGCGCAGCTTGTCGCGCGTATCGGTGATGTCGAGGTTGCGCATGGTCAGCTGGCCGATCCGGTCGCGCGGCGAGAACGTCGAGGCCACCTTCTCCATCGACAGGCGTTCCGGCGCGTAGGTCAGGTTCGGCGAACGCGTGCTGAGGATCGAGTAGTCGTTGCCGCGGCGCAGTTCGATGCACACTTCGCCCGTGATCGCGCGCGCCACCCAGCGCTGCGCCGTTTCGCGCAGCATGATGGCTTGCGGATCGAACCAGCGGCCTTGATACAGCAGGCGGCCGAGGCGGCGGCCGCTTTCGCGGTATTGCTCGATCGTGTCTTCGTTGTGGATGCCGGTGACGAGGCGCTCGTAGGCGATGTACAGCAGCGCGAGGCCCGGGGCTTCGTAGATGCCGCGGCTCTTCGCCTCAATGATGCGGTTCTCGATCTGGTCGCTCATGCCGAGGCCGTGGCGGCCGCCGATGCGGTTCGCTTCGAGCAGCAGTTCTACCTGATCGGTGAATTCCACGCCGTTCAGCGCGACCGAGCGGCCTTCCTCGAAGCGCACCGTGACTTCCTCGGCGGCGATCTTCACGTCGTCGCGCCAGAACGCCACGCCCATGATCGGGTTGACGATCTTGATGCCCGAATCGAGGCTTTCGAGATCCTTCGCTTCGTGCGTCGCGCCGAGCAGGTTCGAATCGGTCGAATAGGCCTTCTCGACCGACATCTTGTAGCCGAAGCCGGCCTTCGTCATGAATTCCGACATTTCGGCGCGGCCGCCCAGTTCGTCGATGAACTGCTGGTCGAGCCACGGCTTGTAGATCTTGAGGTCCGGATTGACGAGCAGGCCGTAGCGGTAGAAGCGCTCGATGTCGTTGCCCTTGTACGTGCTGCCGTCGCCCCAGATGTTGACGCCGTCTTCCTTCATGGCGGCCACCAGCATCGTGCCGGTCACGGCGCGGCCGATCGGGGTGGTGTTGAAGTAGGTGACGCCGGCCGTCGAGATGTGGAACGCGCCCGATTGCAGCGCGGCGATCCCTTCGGCGACGAGTTGCGCGCGGCAATCGATCAGGCGGGCATTTTCGGCGCCGTATTCGCGGGCGCGCTGCGGGATCGAATCGTAGTCCTCTTCGTCCGGCTGGCCGAGGTTCGCGGTGTATGCGTACGGCACGGCGCCCTTGATGCGCATCCAGTGCAGCGCGGCGCTCGTGTCGAGGCCGCCGGAGAACGCAATACCGACCTTCTGGCCAGTCGGGAGATTTTCAAGAATCGTGGTCATGACGGAAAACCGTTAAATCGTGATCGAAAGGGAATGCGCGTAATCCGTAAGTATCGGCGGTGCCTGATTATGAGGCAAATTTTGTCGCCGCCCGGCGAAACCGTCCGAAACCGGGGCAAATCGGCCGAAATCACGCGAAATTGGCCTCGCATGCGCATTTTTCACCGAATTTTCGCCGATTCCCGCCTCGCCGGACGCCAATCCGCCCTCCCGCCTCGCGCGCCGGCCCGCCCGTTCTCCTTAAACAAAGTTTCATCCGACGATACGGTTGTTTCAGAAACGGAGCCAGGACGCGGTCCGATAATCGTCCCATCGTGATCTCGACAGGGAGCCGGCAATGACGCGTCCGATGAGCATCGAACTGATCAACGAGTACGGCAAGAGCGCCGTGCTGGTGTCGATCGAGAAAGCCTCGGTGATCCTCGATCCGGCCGACGTGGACGCCGTGATCCAGTACCTGAGCCTGCTGCGCGCCTCGATGCAACCGCCGGTGCCGGAAGCGCCGTCGCGCTCCGAGCAGTACGTGGTCGAAATGGACCCGTGCTGGTACACCGAGCAGCATGCGCTGTATGGCGGCGCGGTGCTGTTCCTGCGGCACACGGGCCTCGGCTGGAGCGGCTTCGCGCTGCCGCCGCTGAGCCTGGAGCGCCTGCACGAATCGCTCGGCCGCCATCTCGAGGATGCGCGAGAGGCGACCAGCCTGCCCAACTGAGCCGGCCCGCGGCATCCGCCCCGCCCCGATTCTGAAAAAAGCTTCATGTTTCGGGCGCGGTGTTGTTAACGCGCGCCGCCGATCATGAACGCACCGCAAATGTTGCCCGCACAACCATGAACCAGCTCCAGGCGATGCGCGTCTTTACGCGAGTAGTCGATCTCGAAAGCTTCAACCTGGCCGCGCGTCAGCTCGGCATGTCGGCCGCGGCCGTCACGCGCAGCGTCGGCATGCTGGAGGCGCACCTGAACATGCGCCTGCTGAACCGCACGACGCGCAGCCTGTCGCTGACCGAGGCCGGCCGCGAATATCTCGACGGCTGCCGCGTGATCATCGAGAAGCTCGACGAGGTCGAATCGAATCTCGTGCGCGCCGCCCGCGACCCGCGCGGCACGCTGCGCGTGGCCGCGTCGATGAGCTTCGCGGTCGGCGGCCTCGGCGAGCTGCTGGCCGCCTACCGGCTTCAGCACCCGCGCGTCGGCTTCGACGTCACCACCTTCGACACCCACATCGACATGGTCGAGGGCGGCTACGACGTCTGCTTCTCGGACGACCGCCGGCTCGTCAGCGCCACACTGGTGTCGCGCTCGCTGACCACGGTGCGCGAGGTGCTGGTGGCCTCGCCCGAGTATCTGGCGCGTCACGGCACGCCGACCGATCCGGCCGCGCTGAACGACCACAGCCTGCTGACGGTGTCCGACGGCGCCGCGCGCACCTGGGAATTCGCCGATCACGACGGCGTGTGCCGCGTCTACACCGGCCAGACGCTCGCCTCCAGCGGCAGCGCGATGGTGCGCGTGGCGGCGCTGAGCCACACGGGCATCGCGCTGCTGCCCGAGCCGCTCGTGACGCCCGACATCGAACGCGGCGAACTGGTCGCGCTGCTCGACCGCTACGCGGCCAACGGCGGCCCGCGCAATATCTCGATCCTCTATCCGGGCCGGAATTATCTGTCCATGAAGGTGCGCAGCTTCATCGACTTCTCGGTGGGCCGCTATCGCGGCGCCGACCGCGCCGCCCCGCTGCGCGCCGTCGCCTGACCCGCTTCACATGTCGAAAATCCCCGCCTCTCTTGAATTTCGAGTGGGTGGATTTTTCCGGGTCAAGGGCGGGCGAAGCCCGGCGCAGCGAACCCTTGATGCGGAGAAATCTACGAGCACGCTTGAGGGCTCGGGTCAGGCAAAGCCTTGCGCCGCCTGGCCCCCGAGCCCGTCCGGCGGCGAGGACTTCCCCGCCTTGGGGCGGGGCTAGGGGTGGGAAGATACCGTTTTGCGACGTAGGTTTTCGTGCCCCGGCGGCCCTTTTCACCCACTCAAATTTCAAAAGAGCCGTAAAGAATCGTTTCGAGCATCCGCAGGCGCGACCGTGCGATGCACGGCCGGCGGGAATCACGGCAGCAGGAAGCTGCCGTCGACGATGGTGACGGCGTCGCCGCCGATCCAGATCGTGTCGTGTTCGTAGTCGACCGACACGCGGCCGTAGCGGCCGATCGCGGTGCCCTGGCGCACCGTGTAGCCGTTGCCGGGGCGCAGGCCCTGGCTGTCGAGCAGGCCGGCGATCGCCGCGTTGGCGCTGCCGGTCACCGGGTCCTCGCCCACGCCGAACTGCTCGCCCGTCATCAGGCAGCGCACTTCGAAGGTGGCCGGGCCGCCGACGGGATGCGGCGCATAGGCCGCCACGCCGTGCGCGCCGACCGAGGCGACGATGTCGCCGAGCGCCTGCGCGTCCGGCGCGAGCGCGAGGCAATCGGCCGCCGAGGCGAGCCGCACCACGAGCCACGGCGCAACGTTGTCGACGCCGCACGGAGCCGCGTCGAACACGATGGCCTCGCTGCGCAGCGCCGCCGCGAGCGCCGGATAGACCGACACGGGCAGCGGCGTGACGCGTGCCGGCGGCGCGGCGAACGCGTGCCGGCCGTCGGGCTGTTCGCGCAGCGCGACCAGCCGGGCGCCGCATTGCTGAACGAGCCGCCCCGGCGTGCGCGGCACGAGGCCGGCCTCGCGCACCGCATGCGCGGTGCCGAGCGTCGGATGGCCGGCGAACGGCAGCGCGCCGCCCGTCGTGAAGATCCGCACGCGGTAATCGGCGGCCGGATCGGTCGGGGTGCAGACGAAGGTGGTTTCCGACAGGTTGGTCCAGTGCGCGATCGCCTGCATGTCGGCGTCCGACAAGGAATCCGCGTCGAAGATCACCGCCAGCGGATTGCCGCGAAACGGCGTGGCCGTGAAGACGTCGACCTGTTTGAAGCGAACGCGCCGGGACGTCATTCGACTTCGGCGATCAGTTCGATCTCGACGCAGGCGCCGAGCGGGATCTGCGCCACGCCGAACGCCGAGCGCACGTGCTTGCCGGCGTCGCCGAACACGTCCGCGATCAGCTCCGATGCGCCGTTTGTCACAAGGTGCTGCTCGGTGAACTCGAGCGTCGAGTTGACGAGGCTCATCAGCTTGACGATGCGCGTGACCTTGTTGAGGTCGCCCGTGTGCGCGTGCAGCGTGGCCAGCAGGTCGATCGCGACGTTGCGCGCGGCCAGCTTGCCGTCGTCGGTCGAGAGATCGGCGCCCAGCTTGCCGGCCCAGACCTTGCCGTCCTTCTTGGCGATGTGGCCGGACAGGAACACCGTGTTGCCGCTTTGCGCGCTCATCACGTACGCGGCGGCGGGTGCGCCCGCGTTCGGGAGTTCGATGCCGAGAGCCTTCAGCTTGTCGTAGACGTTTGCCATGAGTGATGTGTCCTCGTGTGAATGAATGTCAGGCGGTTCAGGATGCGATGCGCTCGCGCAGCAGCTTGCCGAGCCGGGCCACGCCTTCCTCGATCAGTTCGGGCGGCACCGTCACGAACGACAGGCGCAGCGTGTTCGACTGCGCGTCGGCGGCGAAGAACGGCGCGCCCGGCACGAACGCGACATTTTGCGCGATCGCGGCGTCGAGCAGGGCCATGCTGTCGATACCCGCCGGCAGGCAGTTGCACCCAGACGAACATCCCGCCTTCCGGGCGGTTCCAGGTCACGCCTGCCGGCATGCGGCGCGCGAGCGAGCCGAGCATCGCGTCGCATTGTGCGGCATACAGCGCGCGGATGCTCGGAATATGCGTGTCGAGAAAGCCCTCGCGGATCACTTCATAGGCGATGCGTTGGGTCAGCGACGGCGTGTGCAGGTCGGTGGCCTGCTTGGCCTGCACGAGCTTGAAGTGCAGCGATTCGGGCGCGATCACGTAGCCGATCCGCACGCCGGGCGACAGCACCTTCGAGAAGCTACCCAGGTGGACGATGTGGTCGGGCGCCATCGACAGCATGGTCGGCAGCGGCTCGCCCTGGTAGTTCAGCGCGCCGTACGGATCGTCCTCCAGCACCGGGAACGGGCTCGTCTGCGCGAACGCGGCCAGCGCGCGGCGGCGTTCGCGCAGCATGCGGCGGCCGGTCGGGTTCTGGAAGTTAGGCTGCGCGTAGAGCGCGCGCGCATCACGCGTCACCTCGGGCGTGAGCGCCTCGGGCACCAGGCCGAACGCGTCGCTCGCCACCTGCACGTAGCTCGGTTCGTACATCGAGAACGATTGCAGCGCGCCCAGGTAGGTGGGCGTTTCCACCAGCACGCGGCTGCCCGGATAGATCAGCGTCTTGCCGAGCAGGTCGAGCGCCTGCTGCGAGCCGGTGGTGATCAGCACCTGAGTGGCGCGCACGCGATAGCGCTCGGCCCGCCCATTCGCGCAGCGGCAGGAAGCCTTCGGTGGCGCTGTACTGGAGCGCCGCGACCGGCGAGCTATTGTCGAATCTGGTGTACGGCGGTCGCGACGGGAATTTGAGAAGGCGGTGGCGGTTTAGCTGAGAATGTTGCTTGTCATGAGGGCGTTGTTGCATAAATCGAGTGTGAGGATGCAATAGCATCGACGGGCATAATTTCAGGCGATACGAACGGATTGCGGACGAGCGAGGTCCGCCATACGGTTGATGACGCCGACGCGAACGGAGA
>WNEB01000101.1 GCA_009914575.1 Burkholderia gladioli | reverse complement strand
CTCGACCACGCGCCGGACTGAACTGGCACACCCCTTTGCAAATCCTGGCTCAGGTTCTGGCTAACCCCGCCGACCGAGTTCCAGCCCATTAACCAGCGGCGTGTTGCACTTCACTCTTGAAACCGCCTGGCCTGGTATCGCACGTTCCTTCGGATTCCGATCCGTTATGGCGCGACGCTCGCGCGCATCGAGCCGGTCGGCGATCATTTCCATTTCCGCGTGCATCTGCGCATTCGCGAGGCGGGCGGCGAGCGCGAGGCGGCGGAAACCGCGCGCAAGGTGATTCTCGCCAACGGCGTGGCCGGCAACGATCGGTCGAACCTGCCGCCGGTGCTGGCGGCGCTGCCGGCCACGCATCGCGCCCACACGGTCGAGGCGATCGATTTCGCGGCGCTGCGCGGCAAGCGCGTGGCCGTGATCGGCGGCGCGGCCTCGGCGTTCGACGCGGCCGCCACGGCGCTCGAAGCGGGCGCGGCGGTCGTGCACTTGTTCGTGCGGCGCACGGCGATCGCATCGCTGCCGGTTTCGCGGGCGCGCGCCTACCCGGGCGCCTACGACAATTACCCGAGCCTGCCCGACGCGCTGCGCTGGCAGCTCGCGCGCCGCTTCCGCCAGGGCCGGCTCGACGCCGCCGCCCGACGCGGTGGAGCGCGCGACGCGCCACGACGCGTTCCATCTGCATCTGGGCGGCGCATGGACGGCCTCACATGTTCAGCAGGGCGAAGTGATCGCCGAGGCGGTCGGCGAGCGCTTCGCGTTCGACTTCGCGATCGCGGGCACCGGCTACGCGATCGATATGCACGCGCGCCCCGAACTGGCCGATTTCGCCGACGAGGTGCTGCTCTGGCGCGACCGTCATCAACCCGACGCGGTCGATCGCGACGATGCGCTCGGCGCGCATCCGTACCTCGGTCGCGCGCTCGAATATCTCGAACGCACGCCGGGCGCGGCGCCGTACCTGCGCCATGTCCACGTGCACAACCGGGTCGGCTTCGTCAGCTTCGACGTGCCGTGCATGAAGCGCGACATCCCGGTCGTGATCGCGCGCATCAGCGAGGATCTGTTCGCCGCCGATCTCGATGCCCACGCCGCCCGCATGGCGGGCGAGGTGCCGGTCGATTTCCCGGAATCGGCCTATGCGCACCGGGTCTGGCAACGCGCGGCCGCCCCGGTCGACGCCGCATGACGCACGGAGCCCGCCATGGCGCATAACGGACGATGGATCGCGGTGCTGCGGCGCACCGCGTGGCAGGCGCTGCCGACGGCGATCGGCATAGTGATCTTCAACTTCTTACTGCTCAAGCTGATGCCCGGCGACGCGACCGACGTGCTGGCCGGCGAGGCCGGCTCGGCCACCGCCGAAACCATGACGATGCTGCGCGCCAAGTTCGGCCTCGATCAGCCGATCCTGCACCAGCTCGCCAGCTACCTGTCGCATCTCGCGCATTTCAGCCTCGGCTATTCGCCGCGCTACGACATGCCGGTGATGCAGCTGATTCTCGCGCGCCTGCCGAAACACGCTGCTGTTGATGGGCACCGCGCTCGCGCTGGCCGTGATCGTCGGCATCGTGCTCGGCGCGGCGATGGTGCACTGGTCGGGCAAGTGGCCCGACCGCGTGCTGTCGGTGCTGGCGCTGCTGTTCTATTCGACGCCGGGCTTCTGGATCGGGCTGCTCGCGATCGTGCTGTTCTCGGTGCGGCTCGGCTGGCTGCCGAGCGGCGGCAACGTGACGACGATCGGCGCGTCGCTGCACGGCTGGGCCTGGTTCGTCGACGTCGGTCGGCATCATGTGCTGCTGCCGGCCGTGACGCTGGCGGCGTTCTTCGTGTGGCGATCTACGCGCGGCTGGTGCGCGCGGCGATGCTCGAAGTGCAGCGCCGGGATTTCTTGCGCACCGCCTACGCGAAGGGCCTGCATCCGGCCCGCGTGACGATCCGCCATGTGCTGCGCAACGCGCTGATGCCGCTGACCACGATGGTCGGCATGCATGCGGGCACGCTGCTCGGCAGCGCGGCTGTGACCGAGACGGTGTTCAGCTGGCCGGGCCTCGGTCGGCTCGCGCGCGATTTCGACGTGCTGCTCGGCGTGCTGCTGTCGTCGCTGGTGGTGATCGCGGCGAACGTGCTGGTCGACCTGTTGCAGGCGTGGCTCGACCCGCGGATCGCTTGACGCTCCGTCGTTCCCCGCGCCGTTTTTCCCTTTCGATGGAGCGTTTCCATGAGCACTGAATCGTCGAACGCGGTGCGAGCCCCCGCGCAATCGGTCGCCACCGCCTCTCCGTGGCGCAACCAGCTGGCCGGCGCGCTGTTCGGTCGGCTGGCCGCGGGCGCCGCCGGCGCGGCGGGGCAGGCCGGCGCCAGCCCGAGCCCCGGCCTGCGCACCTGGCGCGCGCTGCTGCGCAACCCGTCGACCGTGGCCGGCCTGCTGCTGGCCGCGATCGTGCTGCTGGCGTTGTTCGCCTCGAAGCTGTTTCCGGGCGATCCGCTCGACATGGTGGCCGCGCCGTTCGAATGGCCGGGCACCGATCCGCAATACTGGCTCGGCACCGATTCGCTGGGCCGCGACGTGGCGGGCGGGCTGGTGCACGGCGCGCGCGTGTCGTTGCTGATCGACGCGTCGTCGGGCCGGCATCGGGCTCGTGATCGGCACGCTGGTGGGGGCGGTGGGCGGGTATTTCGACGGCTTGATCGACGACCTGCTGGTGCGCGTCACCGAACTGTTCCAGACGGTGCCGTCGTTCCTGCTGGTGATCGTGATCGTGGCGATAGGCCGGCCCGACGTGACGGTGATCGCGCTGGCGATCGGCATCGCGTCGTGGCCCACGGTGGCGCGCATCGTGCGCGCCGAGTTTCGCCGCCTGCGCCACGCCGATTTCGTGCTGGCCGCGCGCAGCCAGGGCTTCGGCAACGGTCGCATCATCTTCGGCGAGATCCTGCCGAACGCGTTGCCGCCAGTGATCGTCACGGCGTCGGTGATGGTGGCCAGCGCGATCCTGATCGAGTCGTCGCTGTCGTTCCTCGGCATGGGCGATCCGAACGTGATCAGCTGGGGCGCGATGATCGGCTTCGGTCGCGATTCGCTGCGCACCGCTTGGTATCTGACGGCGATCCCCGGCGGCGCGATCGTGGTGGCCGTGCTCGCGCTGAACCTGCTCGGCGACGGCCTGAACGACGCGCTGAACCCGCGCCTCGCGCACCGCTCGGAGCGCCGCGCATGACGAACCTGCTCGAAGTGCGCGACCTGCGCGTGAATTTCGGCGAGCACGAAGCGGTGCGCGGCATCGATTTCGAGATCCGCGAGGGCGAGACGCTCGCGCTGGTGGGCGAATCGGGATGCGGAAAATCGGCCACGGCGATGTCGCTGATGCGGCTGCTGCCCGACACGGCGCGCGTGAGCGGCAGCGTGCGGTTCGACGGTCGCTAACTGCTGACGCTGACGCCGCGCGAGAGACGCGCGACCTGCGCGGGCGCGACATCTCGATGATCTTCCAGGAGCCGATGACGTCGCTGAACCCGGTGTTGTCGATCGGCGAGCAGATCGTCGAAACGCTGCGCCGGCACGAGCCGCTGTCGCGCGCGGCGGCGCGGCTGCGCGCGATCGAGCTGCTCGATCTCGTGCAGATTCCCGAGCCGGCGCGCCGCTTCGGCGACTATCCGCACGAGCTGTCGGGCGGCCAGCGCCAGCGCGTCATGATCGCGATGGCGGTGGCCTGCCGGTCGCGCCTGCTGATCGCCGACGAACCCACCACCGCGCTCGACGTGACGATCCAGGCGCGCATTCTCGCGCTGCTCGATTCGCTGCGGCACGAGTTGCGGATGGCCTTGCTGCTGATCACGCACGACCTGGGCGTGGCGGCCGATCACGCGGATCGCGTCGCGGTCATGCTGGCCGGCCGCAAGGTGGAGGCGCAGGCGACCGACGCGCTGTTCGCCGCGCCACACCTATACGCAGGGGGCGCTCAACGCCTCACTGAACCTGGCCGGCGAGCGCCACTACCGCGAGACCTCGTTGCCCGAGATCCGCCATGGCGTGAATCCGGACGGCTCGACCTCGTTCATCGTCGTGCCCGGCGTGGAGCGGGCCGCGCAGCCGGCCGCCGAGGCGGTGCCGGTTCTGCCGGTGGCGACCGCGCCGCTGCTGGAGATCCGCGATCTGCAGGTGGAATACGCGCAGCACGGCACGCTGCGCGCCGTCGATGGCGTGTCGTTGACGATCGGCCGCGGCGAAACGGTCGGGCTGGTCGGCGAATCGGGTTGCGGAAAATCGACGCTGTCGCGCGCCGTGATGCGGCTCGCGCCGGTGGCGTCGGGCCAGATCCTGCTCGACGGCGTGGATCTCGTGCCGCTCGGCGAACGCGCGTTGCGGCCGCTGCGCCCGCGCGTGCAGATGGTGTTTCAGGATCCCTACGCATCGCTGAACCCGCGCCGCACGGTCGGCCAGATTCTCGGTCGCGTGCTGGCGGCCAACGGCGCGCGCGAACGGCAGGCGCGCAGTGCGGTCGCGCTCGACAAGGTGGGCTTGCCGGTCGCCGCATTGCATCGCTTTCCTCACGAATTCTCGGGCGGACAGCGCCAGCGCATCGACATCGCGCGCGCGCTGGTGCTGGAGCCGGCGCTGCTGATCTGCGACGAGCCGGTGTCGGCGCTCGACGTGTCGATTCAGGCGCAGATTCTCAATCTGCTGGTGGAGCTGAAGCACTCGCTCGGGCTGTCGCTGCTGTTCATCTCGCACGACCTGTCGGTGGTGCGCTATCTGGCCGACAGCGTGCACGTGATGCAGCGCGGCAAGATCGTCGAGCACGGTGATCACCGCAGCGTCTGGCGCGCGCCGCAGCATCCGTACACGCGCACGCTGCTCGACGCGGTGCCGGGGCGCGAGGCGGTCGCGCAGGCGGCGTAAGGGTTGTCGGCGTTGCGGGAGGCGCGGCCGGCTTGCGCCGGTTGCCGCCCGAAACCGCCCGCTCAGTTCGCCGGGGCCGAGAACGCATCGGCATACGAACGATCGAGCACCTTGCGCGTATCGAAGTGCGCCGGAATCACGCCTTGCCGCGTCAGGAAATCGGCCGTCTCCTGCGTGTCGCGCGCGGCGCGCTCGTCGACCGGGCCGATCGTCTGGTGCGCGGTGGAGAGCCAGCGCGTGGCCACATCCACGTCGAGGTTCGCGCGCTTGGTCCACAGCGCCGCGTATTCCTTCGGGTGTGCATCGACCCAGCGGCGCGCGATCACGGCGCGGCGCAGGAAATCGGCGATCGTGGCGTGCTTGGCCTTGGCCGCGCTGTCGGTGGCGGCCACGTAGCTGAGCGCCGGCATCAGGCCTTCGGCCGTGGCGATGGGGCGCGCGTGCTGCTTCAGTTCCAGCGTGCTGACGAATGGCTCCCAGAGCGAGACGGCGTCCACGGCGCCGCTTGCAAGCGCATCGGTTGCGTCGACCGGCATCAGATAGGAATACTTGCACGGCATCGGCCGGCACGCCGGCCTGTTGCAGCGCGCGCAGCACGAGTTGCTGGCTCCACGCGCCGCGCCATACCGCTACCTTGCGGCCCTTGAGATCGGCCACGCGCTTGACGGGCGAATTGGCCGGCACCAGCAGCGCCACGCCCTCGAGGTTCTGCCGCGACACCGCCACGATGCGCACCGACGCGCCGCGCGCGGCCAGCGTCAGCAGGCCGGAATCGCCGAGAAAGCCGAGGTCGAGCGCCTGGCCGTTGAGGCTTTCGGCGATCGGCGCGGCGGCCTGGAAGTGCTTCCATTGCACGCGATAGGGCGCATCCTTCAGGGCGCCCGACGCTTCCATCGATGGGCGTTGTTGCATAAATCGAGTGTGAGGATGCAATAGCATCGACGGGCATAATTTCAGGCGATACGAACGGATTGCGGACGAGCGAGGTCCGCCATACGGTTGATGACGCCGACGCGAACGGAGACCTCGGTCGCCTGCGAGTCGATGTGACGCGCCCAGAGACAGTTGCCGGTGAGGGTCTTGAACCGATACATCGCATTCTCGGCAAGCGGTCGCCGGTGGTAGCCACTGTCTTGCTTCCATTCTCGACGACCGTCACGGGCAATTGCATCAACCGCGCCATTACGCCACGCCGCACCGGGCATATCCGCTGGCCAATGAACGGCACCCTCGCGTGGC
>WNEB01000100.1 GCA_009914575.1 Burkholderia gladioli | reverse complement strand
TCCTGGAAGCGGAGAAGCGCTTCCGCAAGCTCGGTGGTGCCAACGACCTCTGGATCCTCGCCGTCGCCCTGCATCGATCACTCGAAAAACGCGTTGACCATGATCGGAAGTCTGCCTAATCTATGAAACTCCGCCGTCCCAACCTTCAACTACGAATGGGACACCGCCACATGATTTATGCAACAACGCCCCTCGCCACACGGGAGCAGGCCAAGGCTCATGTGTTTGACTAAATTGAGGTTGACTACAATCGGATCCGGCTGCACTCGACCCTGGGCTACCTCAGCCCAAAGCAGTACAAGCTGGCCAATGTCACTTAGATAGGTGTCCGTAAATCAGGGGCAAGATCAATCGCTGCCTGCTCAATCTGCCAGAACCGAAGGCCGAAGCGGAAGCGGACGGCGCAACCGGCGACCCGGACGGATCGGACGAACCCGCCGCGATGGCCCCGCAGCCGCGCCTGCCGGGTCTCCCCCCGGGCACGCTGCGCGGCGGCCCCACCATCGCCCTTGCGCTAACCCGCCCGGTGCCGCCCACGACACGGCGCCGACGGCGCTCGCCCTCGCCGCGCCGGCGCCGAGCCCGGCGATGAGCGTGGCCTACGGCTCGCCCGTGGCGCACGTCGCGAGCGCCACGGTCGTCGAGCATCGCGACCTAGCGGACCTGCTGCGGCAACGCCAGGATGCCGAGACGCAACTGCGCAAGCTGCGCGATGCGTATTGCGAGGTAACGCTGGAACTGCGCGCATTGAAGCGTCAAGGCGGGCGGCGCCTGCACGAAGTCGAAACCCACCCGGATTACCGCGAGGACGCCGCCTGAGCGCAACCGGCCAGGCACCCGTCAAAAGCAAACGGCCCGCACAAAGGCGGGCCGCTTTGCCGCGCGAGCCGTCGCTTCGACGGCTCGCCGCGCGTTACTTTTTCTCGGAACCGTCGGCGGGGGTCGGCTGCTTGAACGGGAACGTGGCGAACATCGATTTCGCCTGGCTCTGCATTTGCTCCTGCATCTGCACGAACATGTTCTTCGACTGCTCAATATAGCTGGTTATCATGCCCTGCATCATCGGCGCCTGCATGTTCATGAACTGCGACCAGACTTCGGGATTCATCGCATTGGTGTCGTAAAGACCCTTCGACTGATCCGACAGCTTGTTCTGGATGTCGATGAACGCCTGGATGTTCTTTTCCAGGTACGTGCCCATCATGCCCTGCATCGCGTGACCGTAGAAACGGATGATCTGCGAGAGCATCGGCGACGAGAACATCGGCACGCCGCCGCTTTCCTCTTCGAGAATGATCTGCAGCAGGATGCTGCGCGTGAGGTCCTCGCCGCTCTTCGCATCGACGACCTTGAAATCCTCCTGATCGAGCACGAGCTGCTTCACATCGGTAAGCGTGATGTACGTGCTCGTTTCGGTGTCGTACAGCCGGCGATTCGGATACTTCTTGATGAGCCGTTCGGCAGTCTTCTTTGTAGTAGTCATGGAACACCTGTGAGCGCCGAAACGGCGCGATGACAGCATTCGGTCGCCGCAACGCGCGGCGACCGAATGCACTCGGAATCCGACCAACCCGTGCCCGCGACCGGCCCGACCGCGCGCGGCGTTCAGCCCATGTGCAGGCCGCCGTTCAACGAAAAATCGGCGCCCGTCGCGAAGCCGGATTCGTCCGACGCGAGCCACGCGACGATCGAGGCGATTTCGTCGGCCGAGCCGAGACGGCGCACCGGAATCGTCGCGACGATCTTCTCGAGCACGTCCGGGCGAATCGCCTTGACCATGTCCGTGCCGATGTAACCCGGCGACACCGTGTTGACCGTCACGCCCTTGGTGGCCACTTCCTGCGCCAGCGACATCGAGAAGCCGTGAATGCCGGCCTTGGCCGTCGAGTAGTTCGTCTGGCCGAACTGGCCCTTCTGGCCGTTCACCGACGAAATATTGATGACGCGGCCCCAGCCACGCTCGACCATGCCGTCGATGACCTGCTTCGTCACGTTGAACAGGCTCGTCAGGTTCGTGTCGATCACGGCCTGCCAATCCTCGAGCGTCATCTTGCGGAACACGACGTCGCGCGTGATGCCGGCGTTGTTGACCAGCACGTCGACCTCGCCCACCTCGGCCTTGACCTTGTCGAAGGCCAACTTGGTCGACTCCCAATCGCCGACATTGCCTTCGGAAGCATAGAAATCGAAACCGAGCGCCTTCTGATCCTCGATCCACTTCGCACGACGCGGCGAGTTCGGGCCGCAACCCGCCACCACCCGGAAGCCTGCCTTGTGCAGGCGCTGGCAGATGCCGGTTCCGATGCCGCCCATGCCGCCGGTCACGTAAGCAATACGCTGAGTCATGCTGAACACTCCATTTATCGTTGTCGGGGCGCCGGACAGCGCCGCCTTGTTCGTCTGCCTCTTGCTGCGGAGCGCGCTCCCGACGCGCTCCGCGCAGCGTTACGGACGCTCGACCGCCAGCGCCACGCCCATCCCGCCGCCGATGCACAGCGAGGCCAGGCCGCGTTTGGCGTCGCGCTTCTGCATTTCATGCAGCAGCGTGACGAGAATCCGGCAGCCCGATGCGCCGATCGGGTGACCGATCGCGATCGCGCCGCCGTTCACGTTGATCTTCGAGGTGTCCCAGCCCATTTGCTGGTGGACGGCGAGCGCCTGTGCCGCGAACGCTTCGTTGATTTCCATCAGATCGAGATCGCCGACCGACCAGCCCGCGCGGTCCAGGCAGCGGCGCGATGCCGGCACCGGGCCCATGCCCATCACCTTCGGATCGACGCCGGCGTTGGCGTAGGCCTTGATGCGCGCGAGCGGCGTGAGGCCAAGCGCCTCGGCCTTCTTGGCCGACATCACGAGCACGGCGGCCGCGCCGTCGTTGATGCCCGATGCGTTGGCGGCCGTAACCGACCCTTCCTTCGAGAACGCCGGCTTGAGGCCCGACAGCGCGTCGGTCGTCACGCCGTGACGCACGAATTCGTCGGTGGCGAAACGGATCGGATCGCCCTTGCGCTGCGGAATCTCGACCGGCACGATTTCGTCGTCGAAGCGGCCGGACTTCTGCGCGGCTTCCGCCTTGTTCTGCGACAGCGCCGCGAATTCGTCCTGCGCCTCGCGCGTGATGCCGTATTCCTTGGCGACGTTCTCGGCCGTGATGCCCATGTGGTACTGGTTGTAGACGTCCCACAGGCCGTCCACGATCATGCTGTCGACGAGCTTCGCGTCGCCCATCCGGAAGCCGTCGCGCGAGCCCGGCAGCACGTGCGGCGCGGCGCTCATGGTTTCCTGGCCGCCGGCGATGATGATGTCGGCGTCGCCCGCGATGATCGCGTTGGCGGCCAGCATCACGGCCTTCAGGCCCGAACCGCACACCTTGTTGATGGTCAGGCCCGGCACCGAGGTCGGCAGGCCCGCCTTGATCACCGATTGGCGCGCCGGATTCTGACCCGAGCCGGCCGTCAGCACCTGGCCCAGGATCACTTCGCTGATCTGGTCCGCCGCGAGGCCGCTGCGTTCCAGCAGCGCACGGATCACCGTGGCGCCGAGTTCCGGCGCAGCGACCTTCGCCAGCGAACCGCCAAATTTGCCGACCGCGGTGCGCGCGGCCGATACGATCACTACGTCAGTCATGTCCTCATCCTCCAGGCCGGCACCGCGGCCCGCTCAGTTGAAAAATGCCGAAAGACAGACGGCGAGCGTGCGCCGCCCGCCGCGATCCGTCAATGTTCCTGCGTCAATTGCGCACCATCACATAGCGACCCGGCGCCGGCTCGATCACCGGAAACTGCGCCGAGCCGAGCGTGGCGCGCGGCTTGGTCTTGCGGCCGCCGTACTGATCGAGCCAGTCGATCCATTCGGGCCACCAGCTGCCCGGATGCTCGGTGGCCGCCGCGAACCAGTCCTGCGCCTGTTCGGGCAGTTCCTTCGCATCGGGCGAATCGAACGTCCAGTAGCTGCGCTTGTTCTTGGCCGGCGGATTGATCACGCCGGCGATATGCCCCGACGCGCCGAGCACGAAGCGCAGCGGCCCCGTCAGCAGCGAGGTGGACGCATAGGCCGTCTGCCACGGCACGATGTGATCCTCGCGCGAGCCGTAGATGAACGTGGGCACGTCGATGTGGGTCAGGTCCACCTCCTCGCCGCACACCGTCAGCGAGCCGGGCTCGCGCAGGCGGTTCTCGAGATACGTATGGCGCAGATACCACGCGTACATCGGGCCGGGCAGGCTCGTCGAATCGCTGTTCCAGTACAGCAGGTCGAACGGCGCCGGCGTGCGGCCCTTCAGGTAGTTGTCGACCACGTAGTTCCAGACCAGATCGTTCGGCCGCAGGAACGAGAACGTATTCGCGAACTCCACGCCGTGCATCAGGCCCGGCGCGGCGCCGTTCTTGCCGCCGATGGTCTGCTCGCGCATCTGCACGTGGGCCTCGTCGACGAACACGTCGAGGATGCCGGTATCGGTGAAGTCGAGCATCGCGGTCAGCAGCGTCATCGACGCGACCGGATGTTCGCCGCGCGCGGCCAGCACGGCCAGCGCGGTGGCCAGCATCGTGCCGCCGACGCAGAAGCCGAGCGCGTTGATCTGCTCGCGCCCGCTGATCTGCCCGGCCGCTTCGATCGCGGCGAGCACGCCGTCGTTCGTGTAGTCGTCCCAGGTCTTGCCGGCGATCGACGCATCGGCATTGCGCCACGACATGAGAAACACCTGATGGCCGCTCGCGAGCGCGTGCGCGACCAGCGAATTCTCGGGCTGCAGATCGAGGATGTAGAACTTGTTGATGCACGGCGGCACGATCAGCAGCGGCCGCTCGTAGACGGTCGGCGTGACGGGCTTGTACTGAATCAGCTGCATCAGCTCGTTCTCGAACACCACGGCGCCTTCGGTGCTCGCGAGGTTCTTGCCGACCACGAACTGCGATTCGTCGGTCTGGGAGATCTTGCCGCGCTGCAGATCGCCGAGCAGGTTCATGATGCCCTGCCGCAGGCTCTCGCCCTGCGTGTCGAGCAGGTTCTTCTGCGCTTCGGGATTCAGTGCGAGGAAGTTGCTCGGCGAGGTGGCGGCCGTCCACTGCTGCACCGCGAAGCGGATCCGCTCGCGGGTTTTCGGGTCGGTTTCGATGGCCTCGGCCAGCGACTGGAGATAGCGCGCGTTCAGCAGATACCAGGCCGCCGTGAAGGCATGCGCGGGCCACGATTTCCAGGCTTCTGCGCTGAAGCGGCGGTCCTTCAGCCCGGGCGACGCCAGCTGGGCCGAACTGGCCTGGCGGAACAGCTCGGCGCTCTCGCGGGCGTAATCGGCCTGCAACTGCTGAAGCCTGGCGGGCGGCACCGAGGCCACCGGCAGCGCCATGCCCGGAAAGGCCGCGGCGCCGGCGGGCGGCCAGCCGGTCGGCTTCGGGATCGCGAACGGGAAGGAAAACGGCACGGAAGACGGGCCGGTTGCAGCGGACTGGGCTGCCTGGCCAGCGACCGCGCGCAGCGGCTCCGCGAAGCGGCCCCATGCGTCGAGCCACGTCTGGAACATCTGCTGCATCGGCTGGGACGCATCGACCGTCTGGCGTCCCGAGGAGGAGTCCGCTTGTGAGGAAGTCGACGAATTTTTCGGTGCTGTCATACCTGCGTTACCGGTGATTCCTGGCGGTGCATCTGGACATGCTGCGTCAACGACCTGCGGACGGCGCGAACTGCGCGCCGTCACGCGCTAGAGGCTTGCTTCCAGATTCTGCCGCAGTGCAGTAGATTTATCATTATCGTTTTCCCCATGTGAAGCGGCGGGCGAAAACGCACGTGGCCGCAGCGTCGCGGCAATCCGTCGCAATCGCAGCCGAAGCCCGGCCGCAAGCGCAACGAACGTCTGCTTGGAGCCGGTTAGCCTATCCGGGTTCCGTGACGGAAATCATGTCACGCGCCGCAGCAATCCGGCATCGCATTTATGCCTCTCTTGAATTTCGAGTGGGTGGATTTTTCCGGGTCAAGGGCGGGCGAAGCCCGGCGCAGCGAACCCTTGATGCGGAGAAATCTACGAGCCCGTCCGGCGGCGAGGACTTCCCCGCCTTGGGGCGGGGCTAGGGGTGGGAAGATACCGTTTTGCGACGTAGGTTTTCGTACCCCGGCGGCCCTTTTCACCCACTCAAATTTCAAGAGAGCCGC
>WNEB01000010.1 GCA_009914575.1 Burkholderia gladioli | reverse complement strand
CCGCTCGCAACAGTGCCTGCTGCCTGAACTCCAGGCTGAACTCCTGCCCCTTTCTGCCTGCCTTGCTCTTGGTCATCGTCCACCTCCTATTGCGATAGTTAATCGCTTATAGGGGTGTCCGTGAAACGGGGGCAAGATCACAGTTCGCGACTCAACGTCGAGGGGGAGCTCAATCGCTCGTCCCGCCAGAAATCGATTCGCATACGTTCTTCAGGTTGCAGTTGTTGGTACGTTCTCTTTGCCATGCGCGGACTTTACCGGTTGGCGAAGGTGTTGCACTTCAGATTTGAGGCCGCCCAGGTTCATCTGCGAACGCGACTCGTCGCCGTTCTGGGCGCGATCCTGCTGCGACGCCGGCGCGAGACGTGCACGCTCGAGCGAATCGAGATACTCCGGCGTGACGTGGCCCGTGATGTAGTTGCCGTCGAAGCACGAGGCCTCGAAGCTGTCGATCTCGGGGTTGATGTCGCGCACGGCGCGGCGCAGATCGTCGACGTCCTGGTAGATCAGATAATCGGCGCCGATCATCTTCGCCACTTCTTCGTCGGTACGGCCATGCGCGACCAGCTCGTTGCGCGTGGGCATGTCGATGCCGTACACGTTCGGGAATTTCACGGGCGGCGCGGCCGACGCGAAGATCACCGATTTCGCGCCCGAATCGCGCGCCATCTGCACGATCTCGTGCGAGGTGGTGCCGCGCACGATCGAATCGTCGACGATCAGCACGTGCTTATCCTTGAACTCGACGCTCATCGCGTTCAGCTTCTGGCGCACCGACTTCTTGCGCACGGCCTGACCCGGCATGATGAAGGTGCGGCCGACGTAGCGGTTCTTGAAGAAGCCTTCGCGGTATTCCACGCCGAGCTTGGCGGCCACCTGCATCGCGGCGGGCCGCGACGAATCGGGGATCGGCATCACGACGTCGATCGGCACGTCCTTCAGCTCGCGCTTGATCTTCTCGGCGAGGTAATCGCCCATGCGCAGGCGCACGTTGTAGACCGGCACGCCGTCGAGGCACGAATCCGGGCGGGCGAGGTAGACCCACTCGAACATGCACGGGTTCAGGCTCGGGTTTTCCGCGCACTGCTGGCTGTGGAAGCTGCCGTCGTTGCTGATGAAGATCGCCTCGCCCGGCGCGACGTCGCGCACGAATTCGAAGCCGATACCTTCGACCGCCACCGATTCCGACGCCACGATCCATTCGGCACCCTGCTCGGTTTCGAGCTTGCCGATGCACAGCGGGCGAATGCCGAACGGGTCGCGGAACGCCGCCATGCCGTGGCCGGCGATCTGCGACACGATCGCGTACGAGCCCTGCGCGCGGCGGTGCACGCCCGACACGGCCTTGAACACGGCGGTCGGATCGAGTTCGAGGCCGGTGGTCGCCAGTTGCAGTTCATGCGCGAACACGTTCAGCAGCACTTCGCTGTCCGAATTCGTGTTGATGTGGCGGCGATCGATGCGGAACATCTCGTCCTTGAGCTGTTCCATGTTCGTCAGGTTGCCGTTGTGCGCAAGCACGATGCCGAACGGCGCGTTGACGTAGAACGGCTGCGCCTCGGCTTCGCTCGACGCCGAGCCGGCCGTCGGGTAACGCACCTGGCCGATGCCGCTGGTACCCGGCAGACTGCGCATGTTGCGCGTGCGGAACACGTCGCGCACCATGCCATTGGCCTTGTACATATGGAAGTTGCTGCCGTCCGCGGTCACGATGCCGGCTGCGTCCTGACCGCGATGCTGCTGCAGCAGCAGGCTGTCATAGATGAGCTGATTGACCGGGGAATGAGAGATAACGCCTACGATGCCGCACATGGCATGGTCCTTCAAGGATACAAAAACGGTTTCGGCTACTGCGTATCAAATATGGATATACGCAGCCAGCCCGTCGGGCAAGTACGGCTTCAGCTCATGCACGCCTTGTACGGCGAGGGGACGCAACAGCGCGTTGCGCCAGAAATCCTGTTTCGGCAGATCGGTCAGCCCCGCTGCCGCCACCAGCGCCAACACCAGCAGCACGCCGCGCATCAGCCCGAACAGCAGCCCGAGCGAGCGATCCAGGCCGCCGAGGCCGGTGGCCTGCGCCAGCCGCGAGAGCAGCGCATTCGCCACGCCCGCCACCAGCACCACGCCGATCACGAGCCCGCCTAACGCCACGACCCACTGGGTCAGCGCGCCGCCCGGCCAGTTGGACGGAATATACGGCAGCACCACGCCGACGTAGCGGCACGCGATGATGAACGCCGCGATCCAGCCGATCAGCCCGAACACCTAGGACACGAAGCCGCGCCACGCACCGCGCAACGCCGACAGCAGAATCACCGCCATCACGGCGTAATCGAATACTGTGAACATCGCCGCCTTACTGGGTCAGGCCGGCATCGCGCACCTTCGCGATGGCGGTCGACGCCGCGGCGCGATCGGCGAACGGGCCTGCACGCAGCAGTGTAACGACGCTGCCGTCGGCCTGCTTGCGACGTTCGACATATGCGGACACACCCGCCGATTTCAACTTCGCGGCCCAGCCGCGCGCCGTGACTTCGTCCGTGAACGACCCCAACTGCACCGCAAAACGCGCGCCGACCGGCGACGACGGCGAGGCGCCGTTCGCGACCGCAGCCTGATCGGAATCGGTTTCGGATTGGGGTTCGACCGGCGGCTTCGCCTGCGCAACCGGCGGCTTGGCCGCGGGTGCCGGCTTGGCGGCAGCCTGCTGTTGCGACTTGGCGGCAGGCGCGGCCTGCGCGCCGGATGCCTGCGCCGTTTGCGTGTCGTCGGTCGCGCCCGGCGGCGCGTCGTGCGCCACGCCGGCCTGCGTATCGACGGGATCGTCGTCGCGAGCCGGCGCGGCTTGCGCCGGCTTGTTCGGGATGTCGATGGCGATGTCGCTGGTGACCGGCTTGGGGTGCGCATCGAGCACCATCGGCAGCACGATCACGACCGCGACCACGAGCGCAATCGCCCCGACGAGGCGCCGGCGCGCGCGTTGTTTCTCGGGGAGAGTCGGGTCGAGCAGCGTCGCATCCGATTCCGGGCGCTCCGCGCGACGCGTGCACCGCTCGGTGCGTTCTCCGCGAGCGGCCCGTGTGGAGCCGGACCTCGACCCGCGCCGGGGCGGCGCGTCGTCGTCTTTCTTCTTGCCGAACGAGAAGATTCCCATGTATGGCTGATCCGAACTGCCCGTCAGTGTTGCTGCGATTTACGGTAGGCCATGACGCCCGCCACCATATAAAAACTACCAAAGACTATGATTCTATCATTCTCCGAGGCCCGTTTCAGGGCATCTCGAAATGCGTCCGCGGGCGTTGCGTAGTGCGTGACGCTGCTGTCGGGGCCATCCTCGACACCGGCTTCGCGCAGCGACGCTTCGAGCGATGCGGTCGTGGCCGCGCGCGGCAGCGGCAGATCGGTCACGCACCAGTGATCGATTTCGCCCTTCAACTGCTTGAGCACGCCCGCGATGTCCTTGTCGCGCATCGCGCCGAACACCGCGTAAGTGTACGGAAAGAAACCCATATTGCCGAGGTTTTGCGCCAGAACGGCCGATGCGTGCGGGTTATGCGCAACATCGAGCACGATCGCGGGCTTGCCCGGCAGCACCTGGAAGCGCCCCGCCAGTTCGACGTTGGCCAGACCGAGGCGGATGTCCTGCGCCGACACCGGCAGGCGCGAGCGCAGCGATTCGAGCGCGGCCAGCGCGGTCGAAGCGTTGATCAGCTGGTTCGCGCCGCGCAGCGCCGGGTAGGCGAGCGCCGGATAGCGCTTGTCGCGGCCGAGGTAGCTCCACTGCTGGCGCTCGCTGCCGGCCTGCGCTTCATAGCGGAAATCGCGCCCGACCAGCCACAGATCGGCGCCGATCGCCTCGGCATGATCGATCAGCGTCTGGGGGGGGGACGGATCGCCGCAGATCGCCGGCGTATCGGCGCGGAAGATGCCGGCCTTCTCGAACGCGATCTTCTCGCGCGTGTCGCCGAGGTATTCGGTGTGATCGATGTCGATGCTGGTGACGATCGCGCAATCGGCGTCAAGGATGTTCATCGCGTCGAGCCGGCCGCCCAGCCCCACTTCGAGGATCACCGCATCGAGCCCGCTTTCGGCGAACAGCCGCAGGATCACCAGCGTCGTGAACTCGAAATACGTGAGCGTGACCGGTTGGGCCAGGCTCAGCCGCGCCGCTTCGACGGCCTCGAAATGCGGCAGCAGCGCGTCGTCCGACACGTTCTCGCCGCCGATGCGCGCGCGCTCGTTGAACGCGATCAGGTGCGGCGACGTGTGGCAACCGACGCGATAGCCGGCCTTGAGCAGAATCGTCTCGAGAAACGCGCAGGTCGAGCCCTTGCCATTGGTACCGCCAACCGTGATCACCGGGCACGAGAACGACAGCCCGAGGGCGTCCTTGACCTGGCCGATGCGGGCGAGGCCCATGTCGATGCCGACCGGATGCGCGGATTCGAGATGCGAAAGCCACGCGTCGAGAGTGGGAAATGTGCTCATCTGTGCGACTGCAAACCGGAAAAGAAGCGGAAAAGATGCGGATCGGCGCAGCACGCCGAAAAACGAAAAACGCGCCGCCCGACCGGGCCGGACGACGCGTCGGCGGATGCCGCGCGGCGCTTACGCGAGCGCGTCGGCCGGCTGGCGCTGCAGCAGCGCGAGCAGTTGCGCGATTTCGTCGCGCATCTTGCGGCGGTCGACGATCATGTCGATCGCACCCGATTTCAACAGGAACTCCGAGCGCTGGAAGCCTTCCGGCAGCTTCTCGCGCACCGTCTGCTCGATCACGCGCGGGCCGGCGAAGCCGATCAGCGCCTTCGGTTCGGCGATCACCACGTCGCCGAGGAACGCGAAGCTGGCGGACACGCCGCCCATGGTCGGATCGGTCAGCACCGAGATGAACGGCAGCTTGGCTTCGGCCAGCTTGGTCAGCATCGCGGTGGTCTTGGCCATCTGCATCAGCGACAGCAGGCTTTCCTGCATCCGCGCGCCGCCCGAGGCCGTCACGCAGATGAACGGCACGTGCTGCTCGAGCGCGTTCTGCGCGCCGCGCGCGAAGCGCTCGCCGACCACCGAACCCATCGAGCCGCCCATGAACGAGAACTCGAAGCAGGCCGCGACCACCGGCAGCGTGCGGATCGCGCCGCCCATCACCACCATGGCATCGGTTTCGCCCGTCTCGTCGATCGCTTCCTTCAGACGATCCGGATACTTGCGGCTGTCCTTGAACTTCAGCGTATCGACCGGCACGATTTCCTGGCCGATTTCGTAGCGGCCTTCCGGATCGAGCAGCGCATCGAGACGCTCGCGCGCGCCGATTCGCATGTGGTGGTCGCACTTCGGGCACACATGCAGGTTGGCTTCGACGTCGAAGCGATACAGCACGGCCTCGCAAGACGGGCACTTGACCCACAGCCCCTCGGGGATACCCTTGCGGCTCTTGGGGTCTGTCTGCTTGATCTTCGGCGGCAACAGCTTGTCGAGCCAACTCATGCGTGGTTTCCCTGTTCAAAACGGGCCGGATCGATCCGGCCCGTATTCTGTGTTTCTGATGATGCGCGTGGCGACCGGGGCCGCCTTGCAACAACCCCGGCGGCCCTTTTTACGCGGCCTTGGCCTCGCCGTCCAGCGCGGCGCGCACCTCGGCGATGAACGCCTTCAGCGTGCCCACGGCCGCTTCCGGCGCGGCTTCCTCGAGCAGTTGCACGAGGCGGCTGCCGATCACGACGGCATCCGACACTTCGGCCACCGCACGCGCCGTGGCGGCGTCGCGGATACCGAAGCCGACGCCGACCGGAACCGGTACGCGCGACTTGATGGCCGGGATTTTACCCGCAATGCTGGAAACATCCAGATTTCCGGCGCCGGTCACCCCTTTCAGCGACACGTAATACACGTAGCCGCTCGCGATCCGCCCGACTTGCGCCATGTGCGCCTCGGTGGACGTGGGCGCCAGCAGGAAGATGGGATCGATGCCGGAGGCGCGCATCTTGGCGGCGAATTCCTCCGCCTCCTCGGGCGGATAGTCCACCACCAGCACGCCGTCCACGCCGACCGCGCTGGCGGCCTCGGCGAAGGCCTGCGCGCCCATGCGCTCGATCGGGTTGGCGTAGCCCATCAGCACGACGGGCGTGGCGTCGTCGCGCTCGCGGAAGCGCCTGACGTCGTCGAGCACGTGCTTGAGCGTGACGCCGCGCGCGAGCGCGCGCTCCGACGAGCGCTGGATCACCGGGCCGTCGGCCATCGGGTCCGAGAACGGCACGCCGAGCTCGATCACGTCGGCGCCGCCTTCGGCCAGCGCGTGCATGAATTCGACGGTTTTAGCCGGGTCCGGATCGCCGACCGTCAGGAACGGAATCAGGCCCTTGCGGCCCTGAGCGGCGAGTGCTGCGAAAGTTTTCTGGATACGGGACATGGTGTCACTTTCCTGGATTCGGTCGCGATCGGCGGGCATCAGTCGTCGACTGGCGCAGCCGCCGGCGCGGCGAGCGCGTTCACGCGTTCGCGCGCGATCGCGCAATAGCTTTCATTGATCTCGTAGCCGACGAAGCGGCGTCCGTGTCGCGCGCAGGCCACGACCGTCGTGCCGCTGCCCATGAACGGGTCGAGCACGAGGCCGCCCGGCGGGCAGCTCGACAGCACCATCCGCTCGACCATCTCGAGCGGCTTCTGGGTCGGATGGTCGACGCGCTCCGCGTGCTGCCGGTGCAGGCGCGAAATCGACCAGACGTCCTTCGGGTTGTAGCCCATCTCAAGCCACTTGCTGCCTTCGAACAACTTGCGCGAACGGGCCTTCTTCGTTTCGGCGTCGTAGGGAATGCGGACCGGATCGAGATCGAAGTAATAACCCTTCGATACCGCGAAAAAGCCGATGTTGTCGTGCACCGACGTGTAGCGGCGCGTGGTGCCGCCCATGCTCGGCACGCGCCGGTCCCAGATGATCTCGTTGACCATCGTGAGGCGCGTCTTCAGGTAGCTGAAGATTTCCGGCGCGTATTGCCAGGTGCAGAACACATAGAGCGAACCGCTCGGCTTGAGCTTCGGAATCGCCAGATCGAGCCACTGGCGCGTCCACGCGAGATGCGCGTCGCCCTGCAGCTTGTCGGAGTCGTTGCCGTAGTCCTTGCCGAGCCCGTAGGGCGGATCGGCGACGATCAGGTCGATCGACGCGTCCGGCAGGTTCCCCGCATCGGCGAGGAAATCGCGGTGGTGCAGGTCGACGCCGGGCGGCAACGCGCGTGCGGACGCGGCGGCCGAAGCCGCCCCGCTCTCGCTCGCCGCGCCGCCGTCCGGCGCCTCGATCAGGTCGCGCATGCGGGCGTCAGAGCACGATGCGGCCGCGCTCGGCGACGGTATGCATGTCCTTGTCGCCGCGGCCCGACAGATTGACGAGCAGGATCTTGTCCTTCGGCAACGTGGCCGCGAGCTTCGCGCCGTAGGCGATCGCGTGGCTCGACTCGAGCGCCGGGATGATGCCCTCGATCCGGCAGCAATCGTGGAACGCCTTCAGCGCTTCCTCGTCGGTGATCGGCACGTACTTCGCGCGGCCGCTGTCCTTGAGCCAGGCGTGTTCGGGGCCGACGCCCGGGTAGTCGAGGCCCGCCGACACCGAATGCGTCTCGATGATCTGGCCGTCGGCATCCTGCAGCAGGTAGGTGCGGTTACCGTGCAACACGCCGGGGCTGCCGCCCGTCAGCGAGGCCGCGTGACGACCGCTGTCGAGGCCGTCGCCGGCGGCTTCGACGCCGATCAGCTGCACCGACGCGTCGTCGATGTACGGATAGAAGATGCCCATCGCGTTCGAGCCGCCGCCCACGCAGGCGATCACGGCGTCGGGCTGACGGCCGGTCATTTCGGGCATCTGCACCTTGCACTCGTCGCCGATCACGCGCTGGAAATCGCGCACCATCATCGGGTACGGGTGCGGGCCGGCCACCGTGCCGATGATGTAGAACGTCGATTCGATGTTCGTGACCCAGTCGCGCATCGCTTCGTTGAGCGCGTCCTTCAGCGTGCGCGAACCCGATTCGACCGGCACCACGGTCGCGCCGAGCAGCTTCATGCGATCGACGTTGGCGGCCTGGCGGCGCACGTCTTCCGCGCCCATGTAGACCACGCACTCCATGCCGAAGCGCGCGCAGATGGTGGCCGTGGCCACGCCGTGCTGGCCCGCGCCGGTTTCGGCGATCACGCGCTTCTTGCCCATCCGGCGCGCGAGCAGCGCCTGGCCGATCACGTTGTTCACCTTGTGCGCGCCGGTGTGGTTCAGGTCTTCGCGCTTCAGGTAAAGCTGCGCGCCGCCGAGCATTTCGGTCCAGCGCTGGGCGTGATAGATCGGCGAAGGACGACCGACGAAGTGCTTCAGTTCGCGGTTGTATTCGGCGACGAATTCGGGGTCGGCCTGGTAGCGCTCGTAGGCGACGCGCAGTTCGTCGAGGGCGTGAATCAGCGTTTCGGCGACGAACACGCCGCCATACGGGCCGAAATGGCCGCGATCATCAGGAAGGTTGTACATGCTTGTCTCTCTATCTCGGACGGCGCGGCGCGCGCCGCGCCGTCATTCAGCTCACCGGGCGTCCGCGTCGCGCACTGCGCTCACGAACGCCGCCATCCGGGCGTGATCCTTCACGCCCTTCTCGCCCGGTACTTCGATGCCACTGGAGACATCGACCGCGTACGGGCGGATCTGGCGTATCGCATCACCGACGTTTTGCGCGTTCAAGCCGCCACTCAAAACGGCCCGACGCGCGAGCTCTGCGGAAATAAGAGACCAATCGAATACCTTGCCGCTGCCGCCGTAGTCCGGCACATGGGTGTCGAACAACAGGCCACAAGCTGTCGAATAGTGAAGTGCCGATTCTACCAAATCGGCGCGCTGCGTCGAGATGCCGACGCGCAACGCCCGCATCCACGGCAAGCGCGCCGTGCCGGCCAGCGTGACGCATTGCTCGGGGGTTTCGTCGCCGTGGAACTGCAGCATGGTGAGCGGCACGGCCTCGAGCACGCGCACGATCTCGTCGGCCGTCGCGTTGACGAACAGGCCGACCGCCGAGACGAACGGCGGCACGCGCCGCACCAGTTCGGCCGCCTGCTCGATCGTCACGGCGCGCGGGCTTTTCGGGTAGAACACGAAGCCGACCGCGTCGACGCCGAGCGCCACGGCGTGATCGACATCGGCGGGACGGGACAGTCCGCACAGCTTGGTGCGGGTGCGGGCCTGGGGAACGGAGGAAAGCGGCGTGGCGGTCATCGTGGTGCGTCCTGCGAGGGTGCGGCGGATTCGGTTGCGGCTGGGGCGGGGCGCGCAAAAACGGCGCGGTGCATCGGTCAGGCGCCGCCGGATGCGCCCGGCGGCGCGTCCAGATCGGCCCAGACGGTGCTCCACGGCACGCTGCCGAGTTGCGCCGGCGGCACCGCGAATTCGGCAGGATAGCCGACATGCGCGAGATACAGGCCATCCGGCATGAAGGTGGGCGCGGCGCGATCGCGGTTGCGCGCGGCCAGCACCTCGGCCATCCAGCCGACCGGATAACGGCCGCGCCCCACCGCCACGAGGCAACCCATCAGGTTGCGCACCATGTGATGCAGGAACGCGTTGGCGCAAAACCGGAAATGAATGAAGCTGCCCGACGGCCGGATGTCGATCTGGTACAGATGCTTGACCGGCGTTTTCGACTGACATTCCGACGAGCGGAACGACGAGAAATCGTGCCCGCCGATCAGGTGCCGCGCCGCCTCGCGTATCGCATCGACGTCGAGCGGCGTGTGGATCCAGCCGGCGCGCGCGTTCAGCATGGGCGAACGGAACGCGTGCACGTAGAGCGCGTAGTAATAGGTGCGCTCGAACGCGGCAAAGCGTGCGTGGAACGTGTCCGGCATCGGCTTGGCCCACTGCACGGCCACCGTCGGCGGCAGAAAGGCGTTAGTGCCGCGCACCCAGGAAAAATCGGCGCGCGACAGTTCGGTGTCGAAATGCACGACCTGGCCGAGGCCATGCACGCCGGTATCGGTCCGCCCGGCCACCACGGTTTGCAGCGGCACCAGAGCGAATTCCTTCAGCGCCTTTTCCAGCGTGTCCTGCACGGTGTTGCGATGCGGCTGGGATTGCCAGCCGCAGAACGCCGCGCCGTCGTACTGAATGCCCAGTGCGATTCGCATCACGTGGCGTCGGCGAGCTTGGCCAGCATGACGCGCGCGGCGTCGCGCGTGCCCGGGCGGTTGGCGTCGATCACTTCGCCGAGCAGCGCGCGTGCGCCGTTCAGATCGCCGAGTTCGACGTATTCGGAAGCCAGTTCGAGCTTGTTGCGTGCGATGCGATCGAGCGTGGCATCGGTCGGCGGCGGGATCGCCGCGCTCGGGCCGACCGGCAGGTCCAGGTCGAAGTCGAGATTCAGCGCGCCGAGCTGGGCGGCGCCAAGCGGTGCGAAGCCGGCCGGCGCGCGGTTGCCGGGGGCCGATGCGGCAGCATCGTCGTCGGGCGGCAGTTCGTCGTCGAGCGGATCTGCCCCCGAATCGATTCGATGCGGTTCGCTGCCTGCCAATCCTGTCGGCGGATGGCTTGCCGGCGTTGCCGGCAGATCGCGGCCGAATGCCGGGAGGGTCGACGTGGACAGGCTGTTAGTTGCGTTATGCGGTGCAAAATCGAAGGCAGCGCCCGGCACACCCGTGCGCGGCGGCAAGGGCATGTCGAGGCTGTCGAGCGCGGAGATCGCATCGGCCGGAAATTCGTGCGCGGGCACGCCGGACGCGGCGGTACTGGTCAATTCGTTCAATTCGGTCAAGGTGGTGAGATCGACGGGCGCGGCCAGTGCTGCCTCGAGCGGCGCGGGCGCGATCCCGTAATCGGGTTGGCCCGGCTGCGGCGCGACCGCGTCGGGCGTGTTGTCGTGGGCGGTCGCCTGGGCCGCCGGTTCTGCGGGTTCGACGACCGCGGGCGGCTGCAACGAATCGGACAGGGCCATGGCCGCGTCCGAAGGCGTGGCTGCTTCCGCCGGCGTCTCGTCATGCGCCGGCGCGGCAGCCGCGGTATCAACCCCCGCGGCGGCGATCGCCGGAGACGGCGGTGGCGAATCCACCCGACTCTCGGCAGGATTCGCCGGTTGCGGCTCCGCTTCCGGCTCGGCACGCTTGCGGCGACGGAACAGGAAACCGAGCACCAGCGCAGCCGCCGCGACGCCGACGGCGATCACGGCAGTCCGGTCGAACGGCGCGGCGGGTGCGGAAGGCCGAGCGGCAGCCGGCTTGGCCGCCGGCGCGGCAACCACCGGAGCCGATGCCGCAGCAGCCGGCGCCGACGCGCCCGATGCCGCCTGCGCCGCGCTGCCGACCGTCGACGGCGCGGCTGCCGGCGCCGGTTTCGCTTCCGGCGCCGTCGATTCGGGCGCGGGCTTGCCGATACCGTGCTTCTGCAAATCCATCAACACGCGGTTCTTCGGCGCCAGCGGTTGCTGGAGGCTCGACGGCCGCGCCTGCGCGACCGACGCCTCGGCGCTGGCGCTCGTCGCAGCGCGCGCGCCGCTGCCGGTCGCCAGCAGCGCGGCTTCCGCCTCGCTCGACCCGACCGGCGGCGCGGTCTGGATCGATCCGCTCCAGCTGTGCGGCCCGGTCGAACCGGTCGTCGAGCCGCTGTTCGCGGTATTCGCACGCGGCGCTGCGGCAGCCGGCGCGGCTTGCGGCGCAGCCGACGAGGACGGCGCGACAGCCGCTGCCGGCAAAGGGGCCGACGCCCCTGCCGCGACTGCGCCGCTCACGGCATTGGCCGGATGCGGCGACGACCCGCCAACCGGCGCGGCTGGGTTCGCGCCATGCGCGGCCGATGATCCGGCAACCGGCACGGCAGCGCTGGCGGCCTTCGCCGTTGTTGCCGCCGCCGCACCGGAAGTAGACACCGCGGCAGCCGCGGCCGACGCGACCGGTGCGGCAATCGCCGCGCCGGTCGCGTCGAGCGGCGGCACGGTCAGCGTCGCCCCGAGCCTCATCCGGCTCGGATCATGTTTCATGAATGCCTGCGGATTCGCGGCGAACAACGCGCGACCGGCCCGGCCCAGAACGACCGGATCGTGGGACTGCGTGACGGCAATGGCGATATCGTTGAGCGACTGGCCCGGCCGGACCGTCACCGATTGCGGCGCCGCCGCGGCCTGCGCGAGCGGCACGGCGGCCGACATCAGTGCAACGGCGGCGCCCGCGATCGCGCGCATCGCGAACACGCGGGACATCAGTGCGGGAAACTTGGCAACGGAAGCCTTACCGGAGGGAAATCGCAGAGTCATCGGTACATTCGCCGCGGCAGCGCGCGGCCCTGGTTCACGTTGGAGGGAGGACTGGATTCGGGACGTTCGCAGCGGCGCTGCCGGAAACAAGCTTGCGCCGCGCGACGCCGGATTGCGTCGTAGCGGCGTAGTTTACTTTACCCGCTGCCCGTTTCGCTGGAATTGTCGCCCGCGCCATGATGCAGGCGGATTGCACGCCGCGCCCGCCTCGCGCCGCCCGGCCCAAAAACAAAGCGGCGTTCGCCCCCCCGGCCTGGCACCGGGCGCCACGAACGCCGCCGTCGTCCTTCCGGACGCGGACCGCGTCGGCTTACTTGTCGAGCAGGATGCGCAGCATGCGGCGCAGCGGCTCGACCGCGCCCCACAGCAGCTGATCTCCGACCGTGAACGCGGACAGATACTCACCGCCCATCGCCAGCTTGCGCAGGCGACCGACCGGCACCGACAGCGTGCCCGTCACCACGGCCGGCGACAGATCGCGCATCGACGCTTCGCGCTCGTGCGGCACGACCTTCACCCAGTCGTTGGCCGAGGCGAGAATGCCGTGCACTTCGTCGAGCGGCACGTCCTTCTTCAGCTTGATGGTCAGCGCCTGCGAGTGGCAGCGCATCGCGCCGATCCGCACGCACAGGCCGTCGACGGGGATCGAACCCGGGTCGCCCATGGCCGGCTTGCCGAGGATCTTGTTGGTTTCCGCGCCGCCCTTCCACTCTTCCTTCGACATCCCGTTGCCGAGATCCTTGTCGATCCAGGGGATCAGCGAGCCGGCCAGCGGCACGCCGAACTGGCTGGTGGGCATGGCGTCGCTGTTCATCGCGGCCAGCACGCGGCGGTCGATGTCGAGGATCGCCGACGCCGGATCGGCCAGTTGCTCGGCCACGGCGCTGTTCAGCGCGCCCATCTGCGAGAGCAGTTCGCGCATGTTCTGCGCGCCGGCGCCCGAGGCAGCCTGGTAGGTCATGACCGTCATCCAGTCGACCAGGCCTTCGCGGAACAGGCCGCCCAGCGCCATCAGCATCAGGCTGACCGTGCAGTTGCCGCCGACGAAATTCTTGGTGCCCTTGACGAGCGCGTCCTTGATCACGTCGAGGTTGACCGGATCGAGAATGATGACCGCGTCGTCCTTCATGCGCAGCGACGAGGCCGCGTCGATCCAGTAGCCGTCCCAGCCGGCCGAACGCAGCTTCGGGAACACCTCGTTGGTGTAGTCGCCGCCCTGGCACGTGATGATCACGTCGCACTTGCGCAGTTCGTCGATGTTCGTCGCGTCTTTCAGCGTGGTCTCGTTCTTAGCGAAGGCCGGCGCCTTGCCGCCCGTGTTGCTGGTGCTGAAAAACACCGGCTCGATCAGATCGAAATCGCCTTCTTCCTGCATGCGCTGCATCAGCACGCTGCCGACCATGCCGCGCCAACCTACGAGACCTACGTTCATGACTAACCCTTTGCTTGAGAGCTTCCCCGCCTTTTCCGTCCCCCGGCGCCACCGCGCGGGGAAATCAGGCGGGCACGACGGACGACGATCAGCTTTTCGTGATCGTTTTCGTGATGATGATTTTCGTGGAGACGATGGCGCGCGCACCCGCACGGGCTTGAATGCCGTGGAGGTTCAGGACCGGGGAGATCGAGAGATTCTGCGCCATGCGAAGCAGTCTACACAAACCTGATGGGCCGTACAACGACCCGCCGAAACTATCGTGCCCGATGTTGTTCGCATGCCCCGCAACCGGAGCCCGCGCACGAAAAACGCACCGGAACACACCTGTCGAGCGGGGCGGGGCGCGCGCGCAGGCCAACCGGCCCGCGGCGGCGCTCGCCCCGCCCTTGTCTTACAGCGCCGCGATCACGGCGTCGCCCATCTGCGCCGTGCCGACCCGCTTGCAGCCCGGCGTGGCGATGTCGCCCGTGCGGTAACCCTGCTCCAGCACCTTCTGCACCGCACGCTCGATGCGGTCGGCCTGCTCCTCGCCGCGATTCAGCGAGTAGCGCAGCAGCATCGCGACCGACAGGATCGTGGCCAGCGGATTGGCAACGCCCTTGCCGGCGATGTCCGGCGCCGAACCGTGCGACGGCTCGTACAGGCCCTTGTTGTTCTTGTCGAGCGAGGCCGACGGCAGCATGCCGATCGAACCCGTCAGCATGGCCGCTTCGTCGGCCAGGATGTCGCCGAACATGTTGCCGGTGACGATCACGTCGAACTGCTTCGGCGCCTTGGCGAGCTGCATGGCCGCGTTGTCGACGTACATGTGCGACAGCTCGACATCCGCGTATTCCTTCGACACGTCGATCATGATGTCGCGCCAGAACTGCGAGGTTTCGAGCACGTTCGCCTTGTCCACCGACAGCAGTTTCTTCTCGCGCTTCTGCGCGGCCTGGAACGCGACGTGCGCGATGCGGCGCACTTCCGGCTCCGAATAGCGCATCGTGTCGAAGCCTTCGCGCGCGCCGGTGAACCGGCCGTCCGGCGCTTCGCGCGTGCCGCGCGGCTGGCCGAAGTAGATGTCGCCGTTCAGTTCGCGCACGATCAGGATGTCGAGGCCCGAGATCAGTTCCGGCTTCAGCGGCGAGGCATCCACCAGCTGCTCGTAGCAGATCGCCGGGCGGAAGTTCGCGAACAGTTCGAGGTGCTTGCGCAGCCCGAGAATCGCCTGTTCCGGGCGCAGCGCGCGCTCGAGCAAATCGTATTTCCAGTCGCCGACCGCGCCGAACAGGATCGCGTCCGCTTCCTTGGCGAGCTTCAGCGTGGGGTCCGGCAGCGGATGGCCCGCGGCTTCGTAGCCGGCGCCGCCGACGGGTGCCTGTTCGAGTTCGAACTTTTCGTCGAGGGCGTTCAGCACCTTCACCGCTTCGGTGACGATCTCTTGACCGATGCCGTCGCCCGGCAGCACTGCAATCTTCATGCGATTTTCCTGGTAAGGGTTGGAGTCGAATCGGCGCCGCGCGCGATGCGTTTCCCGCATCGCGCGCGGCTCGGCATTATCCGATCAGGCGGTTGTTGAGCCAGGGCTGCTTGGCGAGCCGCTCCGCCTCGAACTGGCGGATCTTGTCGGCGTGGCGCAGCGTCAGGCCGATGTCGTCGAAGCCGTTCAGCAGACAGTACTTGCGGAACGCCGTGACTTCGAACGGATACTCGCGGCCATCGCCGGTCAGCACGCGTTGCCTCTCGAGATCGATCGTCAGCTTGAAGCCGTTGAACGCGTACGTTTCGTTGAACAGGTGATCGACCTGCTGTTCGCTCAGCACGATCGGCAGCAGGCCGTTCTTGAAGCAGTTGTTGAAGAAGATGTCGGCGAAGCTCGGCGCGATGATCGCGCGGAAGCCGTACTGTTCGAGCGCCCACGGCGCATGCTCGCGCGAGCTGCCGCAGCCGAAGTTCTTGCGCGCCAGCAACACCGAGGCGCCCTGGTAGCGCGGCTGGTTCAGCACGAAATCCGGGTTCAGCGGACGCTTCGAGTTGTCCTGGCCCGGCTCGCCGTGATCGAGGTAACGCCATTCGTCGAACGCGTTCGGGCCGAAACCGGTGCGCTTGATCGACTTCAGGAACTGCTTCGGGATGATCGCGTCGGTATCGACGTTTTCACGATCGAGCGGCGCCACGACGCCGGAATGCACTGTGAATTTTTCCATGATCCGATTCCAGATGTTCAGCCGAGGCGGCGGATGTCGACGAAGTGGCCTTCGATCGCGGTCGCTGCCGCCATCGCCGGGCTGACCAGATGCGTGCGACCGCCCGCGCCCTGACGTCCTTCGAAATTGCGGTTCGACGTGGAGGCGCAACGCTCGCCCGGATCGAGACGATCGGCGTTCATCGCGAGGCACATCGAGCAACCCGGCTCGCGCCATTCGAAGCCGGCATCCTTGAACACCTTGTCGAGCCCTTCGCGCTCGGCCTGCGCCTTCACGAGGCCCGAACCCGGCACCACCATCGCCAGGCGCACGTTCGACGCGACGCGGCGGTTCAGCTTCTTGACCACATAGGCGGCCGCGCGGATGTCCTCGATGCGCGCGTTGGTGCACGAACCGATGAAGATCTTGTCGACCTTGATCGACTCGATCGGCGTGTTCGGTTCGAGCGCCATGTAGGCCAGCGCGCGCTCCATGGCGCTGCGCTTGACCGGATCCTTCTCGCGCTCGGGATCCGGCACGCGGCTGTCCACCGCCGTGACCATTTCCGGCGACGTGCCCCAGGTGACCTGCGGCACGATGTCGGCGACCGTCAGCTCGACCACGCGGTCGAATTGCGCGCCGTCGTCCGACTTGAAGGTGCGCCAGTACTGCACGGCCTGATCCCATTCCGCGCCGGTAGGCGAGAACGGACGATCCTTCAGGTACTCGATCGTGGTGTCGTCCACCGACACCATGCCGGCGCGCGCGCCCGCCTCGATCGCCATGTTGCAGACCGTCATGCGGCCTTCCATCGACAGCGAGCGGATAATCGAGCCGCCGAATTCCATCGCGTAGCCCGTGCCGCCGGCCGTGCCAATCTTGCCGATGATGGCCAGCACGATGTCCTTCGCCGTGCAGCCGCGCGGCAGTTGGCCGTCGACCTTGATCAGCAGGTTCTTGCTCTTCTTCTGCAGGAGCGTTTGCGTGGCCAGCACGTGCTCGACTTCCGAGGTGCCGATGCCGTGCGCGAGCGCGCCGAACGCGCCGTGCGTGGACGTGTGCGAATCGCCGCAGACGATCGTCATGCCCGGCAGCGTCGCGCCCTGCTCCGGCCCGATGATGTGGACGATGCCCTGGCGGACGTCGTTCATCTTGAATTGGGTGATGCCGAAGTTGTCGCAGTTCGTGTCGAGCGTGTCGACCTGCAGCTTCGAAACCGGATCGGCAATGCCGTGCGTGCGATCGGTGGTCGGCACGTTATGGTCCGATACGGCCAGGTTCGCGCTGATCCGCCACACCGGGCGTTCGGCCATCTTCAGCCCTTCGAACGCCTGCGGGCTGGTCACCTCGTGCAGCAGATGACGATCGATGTAGAGCAAGGTGGTGCCGTCCTCTTCTGCGTGGACGACGTGCGAATTCCACAATTTGTCGTAGAGAGTCTGTGCCATGGTATGCGGGGTGGTTGTGACGACAAGTCCTTCTGGGTGCAGACGATTATGCCATCAAGATGACGTCGCGGCACTACCAGGATGAGAAAAAACCCAATAAAAACAGTGATTTGAGTAGTAGTTTCGATACCTGGATAAATTTTGCCGGGCTCGCGCCCGACGCCGGCGCGAGCCCGGCGTCAGGCCGCGACGTCGTAGTTCACGGTCAGCTGACCCTTCTTTTCCTTGATCTTGAGGATCGTCACGGCGCCGACGACCGACGTATCCGTCACATGCGTGCCGCCGCAGGGGCTCGCCTCGAGCGCGCCGTAGGCCAGCATGCGCATGCCGTCGCGCTCGCTCAGCACGCGCGGCAGCGCCGCCGTCACCAGCGCGCCGACCGCCGCCTCCAGCGCCGGCGCATCGAGCTCGCGCGGCGCCGGCGCGGTTGCATCGCGTTCGAACACCACGCGCGCCTCGCCGGGCCAGTGATGCCACTTCACCGCGCGCCAGCCGAACCCGGCGCCCGCGTAGGCAATCAGATGCCCGACCGAATGCAGCCGGGCATGGAACGCGCGCGGGCCCCCCCGCGTCAGAATAGTTGTCGCCCGGATAGGATCTGGAAATCCGGGGGTGCTATGAGGACGAGAAGTGGCAAAGTACAGACAGGCATTCAAAGACAAGGTGGTTGCAAGGTTGTTGCCGCCGGAGAGCGCGCCAGTTGAAGATGTCGCGCGGCGTTGTTGCATAAATCGAGTGTGAGGATGCAATAGCATCGACGGGCATAATTTCAGGCGATACGAACGGATTGCGGACGAGCGAGGTCCGCCATACGGTTGATGACGCCGACGCGAACGGAGACCTCGGTCGCCTGCGAGTCGATGTGACGCGCC
>WNEB01000001.1 GCA_009914575.1 Burkholderia gladioli | reverse complement strand
GGCGCGTCACATCGACTCGCAGGCGACCGAGGTCTCCGTTCGCGTCGGCGTCATCAACCGTATGGCGGACCTCGCTCGTCCGCAATCCGTTCGTATCGCCTGAAATTATGCCCGTCGATGCTATTGCATCCTCACACTCGATTTATGCAACAACGCCTGCGCGTTTGGGCAGCAGGCCTGCCGACAAGGCTTCTCCGTGATGTACGTCCGCGTTGCCCGGCTGTTCGAGGAATTGAAGATCACGCACGGCGACGGCAGCTTCACGCGGCGGCTCGCGCAGCTCGCCAAGATGGACGTCCTGCTGCTCGACGACTGGGGCCTGCAGGACCTCGATCAGAGTGCCCGAAACGACCTGCTCGAAGTGCTCGACGATCGCGTCGGCACGCGCTCGACGATCATTACCAGCCAGCTACCGCTCGAACACTGGCATGCGTGGCTGCAGGATCCGACGCTCGCCGACGCGATCCTCGACCGGCTCGTCCATCAGGCCCACAAGCTGCCGTTGAAAGGTGAATCGATGCGAAAGACTAACGCCAAGCAGTCCTCCTCATCCTGATCGTGATCACCTTCGCTATAATCCATTGACCGCGCAACACCACCTTCCAAACTGATCACGTTCGCCGAAACGGCTGATCACCATCACCGAAATCCGCACCCTGGGTGGATTACGCCAAAGCAGCGGTTGGCCATGGCCGCTTAGTTTCTACTTCTGAACCCCGTGGAAAACGGGGGGATTACCGGTTCAGCGGGTTCAGGTTGGCGCCCGCCGTCGAGCCGACCGCGTCGAAGCGCGTGTAGCTGTAGGTCAGGCCCAGCGTGGCCGCGCCGATCGAGTAGGCGCCGGCCGCCGCGACGATTTCCAGCGTGTTGGCCGATGCGTAGCCGCGGTAGACGGGGCTGGTCATGTTCATACCGCTCGTCGTCGTGGCCGTGTTCGCGTTCGGGTTGTTGCCGAAGAACGAATAGTTCGGATTGCGCGCGTTGACGTAGCCCACGCCCAGCGAAAGCGGGCCGTTGTTGTATCCCGCGCCCGCGGAGAAGATCTGATTGCGGCCCGGCTGGCCGGCCACGCCGCCCAGGCTGTACAGGCCGCCGAACTGGAAGCCGCCGTACACGGGGCTCGTGTACTTGATCGCGTTGTTGACGCGATTGGCATTGTTAATGTTGTCGAGGCCGCCCGGGTGCGCGCCGATATAGCCGGCCCACTGGCTGCCGGTCGCGAGCGCTCCGGTGTAGTCCACCACGGAATCGTACTGACGCCCGAGCGTGACCTTGCCGAGCGCGTCGCTCGACAGGCCCACGAACGCTTGTCGGCCGAACTCGCCGCCGCCCTGACCGAGCGCGCCGCTCGACACGCTGAAGCCGTTCTCGAGCACGAAGATCTCCTTCAGCCCGCCGCCGAGATCCTCGACGCCTTTCAGCCCCCAGCGGCTGCCCTGCAGCACGCCGCTCGACTGCTGCCACTGGCGTGCGCCGTTCGAGTTGTTGTTGAACAGAATGCCGGCATCGATGATGCCGTACAGCGTGACGCTGCTTTGCGCCTGAGCGGGCACCAGCAAACGCGCCCAGCGCGACGAGCGCGAAGAGCGACTTTTCATTCGACGATCTCCAAGGATTACAGAATGATTTTTATCTGGCGAGGCGTTTGCTTTTGAGTTGGTTCGGTGCCCCGCTTCACTTCTGAGTAGCCGCACGTACTGTAGCGCAAGGCATTTTCACGAAAAAGGAAAAGGCCGACGCGACATGGCGCATGTCCTATTTTGGCAACAATGGTTAAAATCGGGGGTTTACCGCAATGTTCGCGGCAGAATTGGATCAGTTAGCGCAACAACCAACTGACGAACCCCTGCGGCGAGTGGCTGACCGGAGATCCCGAATGCTGTTCGATGAACTGATTAGCGAATTCGACCGAGGCCTGCGCGCGATCGCCGGCGTGAGCCGCATGACGCGCCCGGTGCCGCTGCCGGATGGCGATGCCGCGCCGGAACTGAGCGCGGAAGAGCGCAAGCACGCGACCGGCTTGATGCGGGTCAACCACGTCGGCGAGGTGTGCGCACAGGCGCTGTATCAGGCGCAGAAGCTGTCGACGGCGTCGCCGTCGTTGAAGGCGCTGTTCGAGGAGTCGGCGCGCGAGGAGGAGGATCATCTCGCGTGGACCATGCACCGGCTCACGTCGCTCGATTCGCGCCCGAGCCTGCTGAACCCGCTCTGGTTCGGCGGCGCCATGGCGATCGGTCTGGTGGCGGGGCGGCTCGGCGACAAGGCGAGCCTCGGCTTCATGGCCGAGACGGAACGCCAGGTCGAGCGCCATCTCGACAGCAACCTGTCCGAGCTGCCCGCGGCCGATTCGGCCTCGCGCGCGATCGTCGAGCAGATGCGCGACGACGAAGCCAAGCATGGCCGTACCGCCGCCGATGCGGGCGGTGCCGAGCTGCCGGCTCCGGCTCGCTGGATGATGCAGATGGCTTCGAAAGTCATGACGAGGACTACCTACTATCTCTGAGTTTTCGGTGGGACGCGAAGCTGCTGGCGTCCCACTGCCTTCATCGCCGAATCGGGACTTTCCCGCCTCCCTAACTCCCGCCATCACGACAGCTTGCGCGCGCCTTTTCACGTATCACATCCACATATCGCGCTAGTCCATTCATTTCAAACGAATTTTGGCTTCAGGGCCAGCGTGAGGATGTGAGCGTAAGTCCTTGTTCTAACTAACAAAATTCGTCAAAAAATCGTCAACCGCCCTTGACCGTCCCTGACCCTTCCTCTAAAGTGGGAAACAGTGTGAGGGAGTGTAGTTTTGTGTGATTTGGCAAACAGTTTCGGTTAGATTCTCAGCCATAGTCGAGTGTCGAGATACCTCGAACGGGAGGGCGGAAAGTGTTCCAAGGGGCGTCGGCGCTGACGCTCGATGCGAAAGGGCGGATGTCGGTCCCTTCTCGTTATCGCGAGGCGCTGCAAGGACAGGCAGAAGGACGGGTGACTGTGACCAAGCACCCGGACGGCTGCCTGTTGCTGTTTCCGCGCCCGGAATGGGAAGTTTTTCGCGCCAAGATCGCCGCACTGCCGATGGACGCGCACTGGTGGCGCCGCATTTTTCTCGGCAACGCGTCGGATGTCGATCTCGACAGCGCGGGCCGCATTCTCGTATCGCCGGAGCTGCGCATGGCAGCCGGGCTTGAAAAGGAAGTCATGTTGTTGGGAATGGGTAGTCACTTCGAGCTGTGGGATTCGCAAACCTACATCGCGAAGGAGCAGGCGGCGATGGCGCAGGGCATGCCCGATGCGCTGAAGAATTTCACCTTCTGATTGCGGTGACGGAGACGCCCGCGAGGGGAAATGAATTTCAGCACCGGACGGTGCTGCTCGATGAAGCAGTCGATGCGCTCGTGACGCGGCCCGATGGCCTTTATGTCGACGGCACGTTCAGCCGCGGCGGCCACAGCCGCGCGGTGCTCGACCGGCTGGCCGAAGGCGGCCGCCTGATCGCCTTCGACAAGGATCCGCTCGCGATCGCGACGGCGCAGCAGGTCAGCGACGCGCGCTTCTCGATCGTGCACGACAGCTTTGCGTCGCTCGGCGGCGCGCTCGCCGAACGCGGCGTGCCGCGCGTGACGGGCGTGTTGCTGGATCTGGGCGTGTCTTCGCCGCAGATCGACGATCCCGAGCGCGGTTTCAGTTTCCGCGCGAACGGCCCGCTCGACATGCGGATGGATACGACTCGTGGCGAATCGGCGGCCGACTGGCTGGCCCGCGCGCCGTTGCAGGAACTGACGCAGGTGATACGCGATTATGGGGAAGAACGGTTTGCTTTTCAGATTGCAAAGGCGCTTGTTGCTCGCCGGGCAGAATCCGAGCGCCTTGGTCCCCTCGACAGCACGGGCGAGCTTGCCCAAATCGTGGGTCACGCCGTCAAGACACGCGAGAAGGGCAAGGATCCGGCAACCCGCACCTTTCAAGCTATACGGATTCACGTCAATCAAGAGCTTGCGGACCTCCAAGTCGTTCTAGAGGCCGCGTTGTCGTCGTTGGAGCAAGGGGGGCGGCTGGTCGTGATCAGCTTTCATTCGCTCGAGGATCGGATCGTCAAACGTTTCATGCAGGCGCACGCGAGTGCGCCTGCAGTCGATCGCCGCCTGCCGATCCGCGCAGTCGATCTGCCGTCGCCGCCGCTCAAGCTGCTCGGTCGCAAGTTCCCGAGCGACGCCGAAGTCGCCGCGAATCCGCGCGCACGTTCCGCCGTGATGCGCATCGCGGAGCGCGTTGCGCCATGAACCGCCTCAATATGGCTCTCTTGAAATTTGAGTGGGTGAAAAGGGCCTCCGGGGTACGAAAACCTACGTCGCAAAACGGTATCTTCCCACCCCTAGCCCCGCCCCAAGGCGGGGAAGTCCTCGCCGCCGGACGGGCTCGGGGGCCAGGCGGCGCAAGGCTTTTCCTGGCCCGAGCCCTCAAGCGTGCTCGTAGATTTCTCCGCATCAAGGGTTCGCTGCGCCGGGCTTCGCCCGCCCTTGACCCGGAAAAATCCACCCACTCGAAATTCAAGAGAGGCGAAAAATCCACCCACTCGAAATGCAAGAGAGGCCTCAATATCTTCCTGCTGATCGTCGTGATGGGCTGTGCCCTGTCGGTCGTCAATTCGACCAATCAGCAGCGTCAGATCTTCTTCCAGTTGCAGCGCGCCCAATCGCAGGAGCACCAGCTCCAGCAGGATTACGCGCAACTGCAATATCAGCAGAGCGCGCTGTCCAAGACGTCGCGCATCGAGCAGCTCGCCAACGATTCGCTGAAGATGCAGCCGATCGTCACCGACCGCACCCAGTACCTGACGCTGCCCCCGGGCGCCGTGAAGGCCGTCGACACGCCGCTGCCGAGCTCGTCGGCCGCAGCCGATCATGGGAGCCGGCGATGAAGCAGCGCCAGTCGAACGTGAAGTTCACGTCCAGCCCGGTCCTGTCGGTGCATCTGCCGATGTGGCGTTCGAAGCTCGTCGTGTTCATGCTGTTCATGGCCTTCGTCGCGCTGGCCGCGCGCGCCTTCTGGATTCAGGGGCCGGGCAACGCGTTCTATCAGAAGCAGGGCGAAAGCCGCTATCAGCGCACGCTCGAGCTGCCGGCCACGCGCGGCAAGATCCTCGATCGCAACGGCCTAGTGCTCGCGACGAGCCTGCCCGTGCGCGCGATCTGGGCGATTCCCGAAGCGGTGCCGGACGACCTCGGCGCCGGCAAGCTCGATCAACTCGGCAAGCTGCTCGACATGAGCACGCCCGAGCTGCGCCGCAAGCTGTCGGGCGATCGCAGCTTCGTCTACGTGAAACGGCAGGTGCCGATCGACGTGGCCGACAAGGTCGCCGCGCTCGACATTCCCGGCATCTATGCACGCAACGAATACAAGCGCTTCTATCCGGAAGGCGAGATCACCGCGCACCTGATCGGCTTCACCAATGTCGAGGACGAAGGCCAGGAAGGCGTCGAGCTGGCCGGCCAGAAGCTGCTGGCCGGCGTGCCGGGCAGCCGTCACGTGATCAAGGATCGCGTCGGCCACATCGTCGAGGATGTCGACGAGCAGTTGCCGCCGCATAACGGTACCGATGTCGATCTGTCGATCGACAGCAAGATTCAGTACGTCACGTACGCCAACCTGAAGGCCGCGGTCGAGAAGTTCCATGCGAAGGCCGGCGCGGCGATGGTGGTCGACGTGCGTACCGGCGAGGTGCTGGCGCTCGTCAACTACCCGACCTACAACCCGAACGACCGCTCGCACCTGACGGGCGAGCAGTTGCGCAACCGCGCGCTGACCGACACGTTCGAGCCGGGCTCGATCATGAAGCCGTTCACTGTGTCGCTTGCGCTCGACCTGCATCGCGTGTCGCCGAACACGCTGGTCGACACCGGCAACGGCCATTTCGTGCTCGACGGCGCGCCGATCAGCGACGATGCCGGCTTCGGTGTGCTGACGGTGGGTGGCGTGATCCAGAAGTCGAGCAACATCGGCGCGACCAAGATCGCGATGACGATGCGGCCCGAGGAAATGTGGAATATGTATACGAGCATCGGCCTCGGCCAGGCGCCGAATGTCGGCTTCCCCGGCGCCGTGGCCGGTCGCCTGCGCCCGTGGAAGAGCTGGCGCCGGATCGAGCAGGCCACCATGTCGTACGGCTATGGCCTGTCGGTGTCGCTGTTCCAGCTCGCGCACGCCTACACGGCGGTCGCGCACGACGGCGAGCTGATGCCGCTGTCGCTGTTCAAGACCGACGACAAGCAGCCGCCGCAAGGTCCGCAGGTGTTTTCGCCCACCACGGCACGCGAGGTGCGCGAAATGCTCGAAAGCGTCGTGACGAAGAACGGCACGTCGCCCGATGCGGCGGTGCCCGGCTATCGCGTCGGCGGCAAGAGCGGCACGGCATACAAGCAGGTCGACCGCGGCTACGACCACAAGAAGTACCGCGCATCGTTCGTCGGCATGGCGCCGATGCCGAATCCGCGCATCGTGGCGGCCGTCTCGGTCGACGAGCCGACCGCCGGCAGCCACTTCGGCGGTCAGGTGTCCGGCCCGGTGTTCTCGGCGATCGTCGGCGACACGCTGCGCGCGCTGAACGTGCCGCCGAACATGCCGGTCAAGCAACTGGTCGTGAACGACGACACGCCGAAGGAGCCCGCCGGGCCGAAGGCCGGCGCCGAGCGGCTCGCCGCCATGCCGGCCCATCACATGGTGGTGTCGAGCAACACGCACAATCGTCCCGGAGTCGTCCGATGAGCGCCGTACGCAACGCGCATCCGGCGCACGCCCGAATCGCAGCTGCGCTCGCGTGGCTGCGTGCGCATTTGCAGCCCGGCGCGAACCTTCATTCCGATTCGCGCGCGGTGCAGCCGGGCGACGGGTTCCTCGCCTATGCGGTGGACGGCGTCGACAACCGTCAGCACATCGCCGGCGCGCTGTCGCGCGGCGCGGTCGCCGTGCTGGTGCAGCCCGAAGGCTTCGCCGTCGACACGCTCGACGCCGCCGTCGCGCACGCCGTGCCCGACCTCGGTGCGCTGGCCGGCGAGATCGCAAGCGGTTGGTACGGTGACCCGAGCGACGCCATGTTCGCGGTGGGCGTAACCGGCACTAACGGCAAGACGTCCTGCACGCAATGGATCGCAACGGCGCTCAGCGCGCTGCGCACGCCGTGCGCGCTGATCGGCACGCTCGGCAGCGGCATGCCGGGCCGGTTGGTCGCCACCGGCTTCACCACGCCGGACGCGCCGCAACTGCAGCGCAGCCTCGCGCAACTGCGCGGCGAGGGCGCACGGGCCGTGGCGATGGAAGTGTCATCGCATGCGCTGCAGCAAGGCCGCGTCAACGGCACGGCGTTCGACGTCGCCGTGTTTACAAACCTGACGCAGGACCACCTCGATTACCACGGCACCTTCGAGGCCTACGAGGCCGCGAAGGCGAAGCTGTTTGCCTGGCGCGGGCTGCGCCATGCGATCGTCAACCGCGACGACGCAGCCGGCGAACGCCTGATCGCGGCGCTGGCCGGGCGCACGCCCACCGTGGCGTACGGTATCGGCGATCGCGCCGGCGCGCCCGGCGCCGATCGCGAACTGATCGCGCACGACATCCGCGCCACCGCCGCCGGCACGGTGTTCCGCCTGGCGTCGTCGTGGGGCGATGCCGATGTCGAAGTCGGCACGCTCGGCCTGTTCAACGTGAGCAACCTGCTGGCCGTGCTCGGCACGCTGCTGGTGGCCGATGTGCCGTTCGACGCGGCGCTCGCCGAACTGCGCCGGCTCGAATCGGTGAACGGTCGCATGCAGCGGCTCGGCGGCCGAATTGCGAGCGACGAACCGCTCGTGGTGGTCGATTACGCGCACACGCCCGACGCGCTCGAAAAGACGCTCGAAGCCTTGCGCCCGATCGCGGCCGCGCGCGGCGGCGCGCTGGTCTGCATGTTCGGCTGCGGCGGCGATCGCGACACCACCAAGCGTCCGCTGATGGGCGGCATTGCCGAGCCGCTGGCCGATCGCGTCGTCGTGACGAGCGACAACCCGCGCAGCGAAGCGCCGCTCGCCATAATCGAACAGATCGCCGCCGGCATGCGCGCGCCGGATGCCGCGCAACGCATCGAGGATCGCGCCAGCGCGATCCTGCAGGCCGTGCGCGGCGCGGCGCGCGAGGACGTCGTGCTGCTCGCCGGCAAGGGCCACGAAGCTACACAGGAAATCATGGGCAAGAAACGCGAATTCTCGGATCAGGACCACGCGCGGCTCGCATTGGCCGCGCGCGCGACGCACGCACACCGCGGCAACGAATGACGATGCTGACCCTACGCGAAGCCGCCGAGCTGATTCCGGGCGCGGTCGTCGTCGGCGACGGGAACGTCGCGTTCTCGCGCGTGGCCACTGACAGCCGCACGGCGGGCGAAAGCGATCTGTTCGTCGCGCTGAAGGGCGACCGGTTCGACGCGCACGATTTTCTCGCCGACGTCGCCGCACACGGCGCGAGCGCGGCGTTGGTGTCGCGCGACGACGCGCCGGTCGCGCTGGCGCAACTGAAGGTGGCCGACACGCGCGTGGCGCTGGGCGCGCTCGCGCATGGCTGGCGCGCTCGTTTCACGGGGCCGCTGGTCGCCGTGACGGGCAGCAACGGCAAGACCACCGTCAAGGAAATGATCGCGTCGGTGTTCGCGGCGGCGGTGGGCAAGGAAGCCCGGCTGTCGACGGCCGGCAACTTCAACAACGACATCGGCCTGCCGTTGACGCTGTTGCGGCTCGCGCCCGGGCACCGGCTCGCCGTGATCGAACTGGGGATGAATCACCCCGGCGAGACGCAGACGCTCGCGAAGATCGCCGCGCCCACGGTCGCGCTCGTCAACAACGCGCAGCGCGAGCATCAGGAATTCATGGCGACGGTCGAGGCCGTCGCGCTCGAACACGCGTCGGTGATCCACGCGCTGGCGCCGGACGGCGTCGCGGTGTTTCCGTCCGACGACAAATACGCAGGAATCTGGCGCGTGGCGGCCACCGGCAACCAGGTCGTCGATTTCGCGCTGAACGACGGCACCGGCACGACCGACGCGGCGGTGACGGGCACCATGCAGGGCGGCGTGCTGGCCATCGCAACGCCGGTCGGCGCGCTCGACGTGCGCCTGCAGGCGCTGGGCGCGCACAACGCGCGCAACGCGCTCGCGGCCACGGCGGCGGCGCTCGCGGCGAACGTGCCGCTCGACGCGATCCGCGCCGGCCTCGAAGCGTTCGAGCCGGTCAAGGGCCGTCTGCAGGTCAAGCGTGCGACGGTGACGTCGCTGGCCGGGGCGGCGGTGATCGACGACAGCTATAACGCGAATCCCGATTCGATGCGTGCCGCGATCGACGTGCTGGCCCAACAGGCTGCGCCGCGCGTGCTGGTGATCGGCGAGATGGGCGAGGTCGGCGACGAAGGCCCGGCGTTCCATCGCGAGATCGGCGCTTATGCGCGCGAGCACGGCATCCATGCGCTCTACGCCACGGGCGACGCTACGCGCGATGCCTGCGCCGCCTACGGCCCGGCCGCGCAGCATTTCGGCGAGATCAGCGCGCTGCTCGCGGCGCTCGACGCCGCCCGCTACGGCGCGGCGGCCACGGTGCTGGTGAAGGGCTCGCGTTACACGAAGATGGAGCGCGTGGTCGACGCGCTGACGAATCAACCCGCGACGGGCGCGACGCCCGACGCACAATGAGAAGGAAGTAAGCAATGTTGCTGGCGCTGGCGCAATGGCTGCAAGGAGACGCAAGCTTTTTGCGCTTGTTCACGTACCTGACGTTCCGTGCGGTGATGGCTACCATCACCGCGCTTGGCATCGGCCTGGTCTGCGGCCCGTGGGTGATCCGAAAGCTGGCCGAGATGAAGGTCGGTCAGGCGGTGCGCAAGGACGGTCCGCAAACTCACCTCGTCAAGTCGGGAACGCCGACCATGGGCGGCGTGCTGATCCTGATCGGCATCGCGGTCGCCACCCTGCTGTGGGGAGATCTGACGAACCGTTTCATCTGGATCGTGATGCTCGTCACGTTCGGCTTCGGCGTGATCGGCTGGGTGGACGATTACCGCAAGGTGGTCCACAAGGATCCGCGCGGCATGTCCTCGCGCGAGAAGTATTTTTGGCAATCGTTGATCGGCCTGTTTGCTGCGGTTTATCTCGCATTCAGCGTGTCCGAAGCCAGCAACGTGCGCGTGTTCGATCTGTTCATGACCTGGGTGCGCAGCGGTTTGTCGATGGGCCTGCCGGCGCGCGCCGACCTGATGCTGCCGTTCCTGAAGTCGATCAGCTATCCGCTCGGCGTCTGGGGCTTCATCGCGCTGACGTATTTCGTGATCGTCGGCGCGAGCAACGCCGTGAACCTGACCGACGGCCTCGACGGCCTCGTGATCATGCCGGTGGTGCTGGTGGGCGCGTCGCTCGGCGTGTTCGCCTACGTGATGGGCAGCTCGGTCTATTCGAAATACCTGCTGTTCCCGCACATCGCGGGCGCGGGCGAACTGCTGATCTTCTGTTCGGCGATGGGCGGGGCAGGGCTGGCGTTCCTCTGGTTCAACACCCATCCGGCCCAGGTGTTCATGGGCGACGTGGGCGCGCTGGCGCTCGGCGGCGCGCTCGGCACGGTGGCCGTGATCGTCCGCCAGGAAATCGTGCTGTTCATCATGGGCGGCGTGTTCGTGGCCGAAACTCTGTCGGTCATGCTGCAGGTGACCTGGTTCAAGTACACCAAGCGCCGCTACGGCGAAGGGCGGCGCATCTTCAAGATGGCGCCGCTGCATCACCATTTCGAATTGTCCGGCTGGAAAGAGACGCAGGTGGTCGTGTGTTTCTGGATCATCACGCTGATGCTCTGCCTGTTCGGTCTGACCACTCTCAAATTGCGGTAAAGGGATAGCAACCGATGTCTGGCGAGATGTTTGGAGATCGGCAGCGGTCGATGGTGCTCGTGCTGGGGCTCGGTGAATCGGGCCTCGCGATCGCGCGTTGGTGCGCGAGGCACGCGTGTCCGCTGCGCGTCGCGGATACGCGCGAGGCGCCGCCGAATCTTGCCCAATTGCGCGACGCCGTCGCCGAAGCCGAATTCGTCGGCGGCCCGTTCGCGCCCGCGCTGCTCGACGGCGGCGTGGAACTGGTGGCGCTGAGCCCCGGCCTGTCGCCGCGCGATCCGGCCACCGCCGCGCTGCTCGACGCCGCGCGCGAACGCGGCATCCCCGTCTGGGGCGAACTCGAATTCTTCGCGCGCGCGCTGGCCGCGCTCGGCGCGAACGGCTATGCGCCGAAGGTGCTCGCCATTACCGGCACCAACGGCAAGACCACCACCACCAGCCTGACGGGCCTGCTCTGCGAACGCGCCGGGCGCTCGGTCGCAGTGGCCGGCAACATCAGCCCGGCGATGCTCGACAAGCTGTCGGTCGCGATCGATGCCGCGGCGCTGCCCGACGTGTGGGTGCTCGAACTGTCGAGCTTCCAGCTCGACAGCGCGGAAAGCTTCGCGCCCGACGCGGCCACCGTCCTCAACATCACGCAGGATCACCTCGACTGGCACGGCGGGTTCGAATCGTACGCCGCCGCCAAGGGTCGGATCTTCGGGCCGCGCACGGTGCGCGTGCTGAACCGCGACGATGCCGAAGTCATGAAGTTCATGCCGCCGGTTGCCGCCTCCGATGCGCCGCGCGCGGTCACGTTCGGCCTGAACGAGCCGTCGCGCGAGGGCGATTACGGCCTGCTGCGCGAGGGCGGGATCAACTGGCTCGTCGAAGCGATCGATCGCGACGGCCACGACGAGCCGGTGTCGCCGCGCCGTCGCAAGGCCGAGGCGACCGTTGCGCCCACACTTGCCCAGAAGCGCCTGATGCCGACCGACGCGCTGCGCATCCGCGGTCTGCACAACGCCGCGAACGCACTGGCCACGTTCGCGCTCGCACGCGCGATCGGCCTGGCGCCGGCCGCTCTGCTGCACGGCCTGCGCGAGTATCGCGGCGAGGCGCATCGCGTCGAGCTGATCGCCGCACTGGATGGCGTCGATTACGTCGACGACAGCAAGGGCACCAATGTCGGCGCGACGGTGGCCGCACTCGACGGCCTCGCGCAACGCACCGTGCTGATCGCCGGCGGCGAAGGCAAGGGACAGGATTTCTCGCCGCTCGCCGCGCCCGTGGCGCGCTGGTGCCGCGCCGTGATGCTGATCGGCCGCGATGCCGGGCTGATCCGCGCCGCGCTGGCCGACGCCGGTGTGCCGCTGATCGACCAGGCCACGCTCGAAGCCGCCGTGCAGGCCGCCAGCCAGATGGCCGAGCCGGGCGACGCCGTGCTGCTGTCGCCGGCCTGCGCGAGCTTCGACATGTTCACCGGTTACGCGCATCGCGCCGCGGTCTTCCGCAGCGCGCTCGAGGACATCGCACTCGACCGAGGTACGACGCTATGAGCTGGTCCGACCGCTTCGTTTCACGTTTCATCGGTCAGCGCGAAGCCAGCGGCGGCGCGGCTGTCGCGCGCCCGGCCACGCGCAGCGCCGCGACGCCGGGCGGCTTTGCCGGCGGCCTCGGCGGCGTGCGCCCGACCCGCTCGCGCATGCTCGATTTCGACTACTCGCTGATGTGGGTGGCGATCGCGTTGCTCGGCCTCGGCGTGGTGATGGTCTATTCGGCGTCGATCGCGATGCCCGATTCGCCGAAGTACGCGGCCTATCGCGATTACGCGTTCCTGATGCGCCACTGCATCTCGCTGACGGTCGCGTTCATCGCGGCCGTGTTCGCGTTCCGCGTGCCGATCGCGACCTGGGACAAATACGCGCCGCACCTGTTCCTGCTGGCGCTGGTCGCGCTCGTGATCGTGCTGATTCCGCACATCGGCAAGGGCGTGAACGGCGCGCGCCGCTGGATTCCGCTCGGCATCACGAACATGCAGCCCTCGGAAATCATGAAGCTCGCGGTGACGATCTACGCGGCGAACTACACGGTGCGCAAGCAGGAATACATGCAGAGCTTCGCCAAGGGCTTCCTGCCGATGGCGGTCGCGGTCGGCCTGGTCGGGATGCTGCTGCTGCTCGAACCGGACATGGGCGCGTTCATGGTGGTCGCCGCGATCGCGATGGGCGTGCTGTTCCTCGGCGGCGTGAACGGCAAGCTGTTCGGCGGGCTGGTGGCGACGGCGGTGGGCACCTTCACGATGCTGGTGTGGGCGTCGCCGTGGCGTCGCGAGCGGATCTTCGCCTACCTCGATCCGTGGGACGAGCGTTACGCGCAGGGCAAGGCCTACCAGCTGACGCACTCGCTGATTGCGTTCGGCCGCGGCGAATGGTTCGGCGTCGGGCTCGGCGGCAGCGTCGAAAAGCTCAACTACCTGCCCGAAGCGCATACCGACTTCATCCTTGCCGTGATCGGCGAGGAGCTCGGCTTCGTCGGCGTGTTGGTGGTAATCCTGCTGTTCTACTGGATCGTGCGCCGCGCGTTCGAGATCGGTCGCCAGGCGCTCGCGCTCGACCGCACGTTCGCGGGCCTGATGGCCAAGGGCATCGGCCTCTGGTTCGGCGCGCAGACCTTCATCGACATGGGCGTGAACCTCGGGCTGCTGCCGACCAAGGGCCTGACGCTGCCGCTCGTCAGCTACGGCGGCTCGGGCATTCTGCTCAACTGCGTGTCGCTGGCCGTGCTGCTGCGCGTCGATTACGAGAACCGGGTGCTGATGCGCGGAGGCAAGATATGACCGCTCGGCAGCGCACGCTGATGGTGATGGCAGGCGGCACCGGGGGCCACGTGTTCCCGGGGCTGGCGGTCGCCCATCGGATGGAAGCGCAAGGCTGGCGCGTCGTCTGGCTCGGCAATCCGAACGGCATGGAGGCGACGCTGGTGCCGAAGCACGGCATCGCAATGGAGCCGGTGCGTTTCGGCGGGCTGCGCGGCAAGGGCCGGAAGACCAAGCTGACGCTGCCGCTGAACCTGCTGCGCGCCTGCGCGCAGAGCCTCGGCGCGCTGCGCCGGGTGCGGCCCGACGTGGTGCTCGGCATGGGCGGTTACATCACGTTCCCGGCGGGCGTGATGACGGCGCTCACGGGCCGCCCGCTCGTGCTGCACGAACAGAATTCGATCGGCGGCCTGGCCAACAAGGTGCTGTCCAAGCTGGCCCGGCGCGTGCTGGTGGCGTTCCCCGGCGCGTTGCCGAACGCCGAATGGACGGGCAACCCGATCCGCGACGAGCTCACGCACACCGAGCCGCCGGCCTCGCGCTACGCCGCGCGCACCGGCCCGCTGCGGGTGCTGGTGGTGGGCGGCAGCCTCGGCGCCGCGGCGCTCAACGAGGTCGTGCCGCGCGCCCTGGCGCTGCTCGCGCCCGAGGCGCGACCGCAGGTCGTGCATCAGGCCGGCGCCAAGCACATCGACGCGCTGCGGGCGAACTACGAAGCGGCGGGCCTCGCGGTCGGCCAGGACGTGCAGCTGCTGCCGTTCATCGACGACATGGCGGTCGCCTACGCGAACGCCGATCTGGTGATCTGCCGCTCCGGCGCGATGACCGTCTCGGAGATCGCCGCGGTGGGCGTGGCGGCGCTGTTCGTGCCGTTCCCGCACGCCGTCGACGATCACCAGACCACCAATGCAGCCTTCCTCGCCGATCAGGGCGCGGCCGTGCTGATGCAACAACGCGACCTGCCGGCCGAGAGTCTGGCCGACTGGCTGCGTGGCCAGACCCGTGCCTCGCTGGCCGGGATGGCCGAACGTTCTCGCTCCCTCGCGAAGCCCGATGCCACCGACGTGGTCGCGCGCGTGTGCGCGCAAGTCGCGGGGGCGAACCTGGAATCGAAGCAATGAAACACATCGTCAAACACATCCATTTCGTCGGTATCGGCGGCGCGGGCATGAGCGGCATCGCCGAGGTGCTCGTCAACCTGGGTTACCAGGTCAGCGGCTCCGATCTGTCGCGCAACGCCGTGACCGAGCGCCTCGAGGCGCTGGGCGCGCGCGTGGCGATCGGCCACGACGCCGCCAATATCGAAGGTGCGAACGCCGTGGTCGTCTCCACGGCCGTGCGCTCCGACAATCCCGAAGTGCTGGCCGCGCGCCAGCTGCGCGTGCCGATAGTGCCGCGCGCCGTCATGCTGGCCGAACTGATGCGCCTCAAGCAGGGCATCGCGATCGCCGGCACGCACGGCAAGACCACCACCACCAGCCTCGTCGCCAGCGTGCTGGCGGCGGGCGGGCTCGATCCGACCTTCGTGATCGGCGGTCGGCTGATCAGCGCCGGCGCCAACGCGCGGCTCGGCTCGGGCGATTTCATCGTCGCCGAGGCCGACGAATCGGACGCGTCGTTCCTGAACCTGTATCCCGTCATCGAAGTCATCACGAACATCGACGAAGATCACATGGATACCTACGGGCACGATTTCGCGCGCCTGAAGCAGGCCTTCATCGAATTCACGCAGAAGCTGCCGTTCTACGGCAGCGCCGTGGTGTGCGTCGACGATCCGAACGTGCGCCAGATCGTGCCGTTCATCTCGAAGCCGGTCGTCGGCTACGGGCTGTCGGCCGATGCGCAGGTGCGCGCCGAGCAGGTCGATGCGCGCGACGGCCGCATGCATTTCACGGTGATCCGCGAGGGCCGCGCGCCGTTGCCCGTCGTGCTGAACCTGCCGGGCCTGCACAACGTGCAGAATGCGCTTGCCGCGATCGCGATCGCGACCGATCTGGGCGTGTCCGATGCCGCGATCCAGCAGGCGCTCGCGGAATTCAACGGCGTCGGTCGGCGCTTCCAGCGCTACGGCGAAGTGGCCGCGGCCGATGGCGGCAGCTACACGCTGATCGACGACTACGGCCACCATCCGGTCGAGATGGCGGCCACCATCGCGGCCGCGCGCGGCGCGTTTCCGGGCCGCCGCCTCGTGCTGGCGTTCCAGCCGCACCGCTACACGCGCACGCGCGACTGCTTCGAGGATTTCGTCAACGTGCTGTCGACCGTCGACGCGCTGGTGCTGACCGAGGTGTACGCGGTCGGCGAGGCGGCGATCCCGACCGCGAGCGGCGAGGCGCTGTCGCGCGCGCTGCGGGCGATCGGCCGGGTCGATCCGGCGTTCGTCGCGACGGTCGACGAATTGCCGACCGCGCTGGCCCAGGCGGCGCGCGCGGGGGATGTGGTGATCACGATGGGCGCGGGTTCGATCGGCGCGGTGCCGGGGCGGATCGCGCAGCAACAGCAACAGCAACAGAAGGGATGACATGAGCGGGATCGATACGAAACGTTTCGGCAAGGTGGCGGTACTGTTCGGCGGCGTGTCCGCCGAACGCGAGGTATCGCTGAATTCGGGCCGGCTGGTGTTGCAGGGCCTGCGGGAGGCAGGTATCGACGCGCATCCGTTCGACCCGGCCGAGCGGCCGCTGGCCGCGCTGAAGGACGAAGGCTTCGTGCGCGCGTTCAACGCGCTGCACGGCGGCTACGGCGAGAACGGCCAGATTCAGGGCGCGCTCGACTTCTACGGCATCCGCTACACGGGCACCGGCGTGCTCGGCTCGGCGCTCGGCCTCGACAAGTTCCGCGCCAAGCTGGTGTGGCAGCAGACCGGCGTGCCCACTCCGGCGTTCGAAACCGTGATGCGCGGCGACGACATCGCGCAGCGCGCGCCCGGCATCGTCGCGAAGCTCGGCCTGCCGCTGTTCGTGAAGCCGGCCAGCGAAGGGTCGAGCGTGGCGGTGATCAAGGTCAAGGAGGCGGCTGCGCTGCCTGCCGCGATCGAGGAAGCCGCGAAGCACGACAAGATCGTGCTGGTCGAGCAGAGCATCGAAGGCGGCGGCGAGTACACGGCGTGCATCGCGGGCGATCTCGATCTGCCTCTGATCCGCATCGTGTCGGTCGGCGAGTTCTACGACTATCACGCGAAGTACGTCGCCGACGACACGCAGTACCTGATCCCGTGCGGCATCGCGCCGGAACAGGAAGCCGAATTCAAGCGGCTCGCGCGTCGCGCGTTCGACGTGCTCGGCTGCACCGATTGGGGCCGCGCCGATTTCATGCTCGATGCGGCCGGCAAGCCGTACTTCCTCGAAGTGAACACGGCGCCGGGCATGACCGATCATTCGCTGCCGCCGAAGGCGGCGCGCGCGGTCGGCATCAGCTATTCGGAGCTGGTGGCGAAGGTGCTGTCGATGACGCTCGACGACTGACGGAAACGGGACGCAACACATGTGGAACAACGTTCGCCAACTCAACTTCGCGGCCAGCGCGCTTTACGCGCTGCTGCTGCTCGGTTGCACGGCGGCGGGCTGCTACTGGCTGATCCAGCGCCCGACGTTCGCGTTGCGGACGATCCTGATCGACGGCGACACCGATCACATCAACTCGCCGACGGTGCGGGCCGGCGTGGTCGGGCGCCTGAAGGGCAACTACTTCACGGTCGATCTCGACACCGCGCGGGTTGCGTTCGAGCAGACGCCGTGGGTGCGTCACGCGAGCGTGCGGCGGGTCTGGCCCGATGCGCTGGCCGTCACGCTCGAGGAGTACAAACCGCTCGGCACCTGGGGCAGCGATCAGCTGGTCAGCACCGACGGCGAGCTGTTCACGGCCAACCAGGGCGAGCTGGACGAGGATCTGCCCGCGTTCGACGGCCCGGACGGCAGTGCGAAGGAAGTCGTGCAGCGTTACCACGACTTCGCGAAGTGGCTCGCGCCGCTCAATTCGGAGCCGGAGGAGGTGACGCTGTCGTCGCGCTATGCCTGGACGGTCAAGCTGGCGAACGGCATGGAAATCGAATTCGGGCGCGAACGCAACGCCGATACGCTGCCGGACCGCGCGCAGCGGCTGGTGGCGGCGTGGCCAGCCGTCTCGCAGCGCTGGGGCAGCGATATCGAATATGCGGATCTGCGCTATCCGAACGGTTTCGCGATCCGCGCGGCGAACATGCGGTTCCTGAGCGATACCGACAAGGGCAAGAAGTAACAGGACATCACACGCAAGAGCACTTATGAGCAAAGACTACAAAGATCTGCTGGTTGCCCTCGACATCGGCACGTCGAAGGTCGTGGCCGTTGTCGCCGAGCTGAATGGCGAGGGCCACTACGAGGTGATCGGCCTCGGCCAGAGCGAATCGAAAGGTCTCAAGAAAGGCGTCGTGGTGAACATCGAGGCCACGGTGCAGTCTATCCAGCGCGCGCTCGAAGAGGCCGAGCTGATGGCGGACTGCAAGAAGATCACCAACGTCTTCACGGGGATCGCCGGCAGCCACATCCGCAGCTTCAATTCGAGCGGGATGGTCGCGATCAAGGAGAAGGAAGTCACGCAGACGGACGTGGCGCGCGTGATCGAGACGGCCAAGGCGATCAACATCCCGACCGATCAGCAGGTGCTGCACATCCTGACGCAGGAATTCATCATCGACGGCCAGGAAGACGTGCGCGAGCCGATCGGGATGAGCGGGATCCGCCTGGAAGTGAAGGTGCACATCGTGACGGGCGCGGTCAGCGCCGCGCAGAACATCGTCAAGTGCGTGCGCCGCTGCGGCCTGGAAGTGAACGACTTGATCCTGCAGCCGCTGGCCTCGTCGCTGGCGGTGCTGACGGAAGACGAGAAGGATCTCGGCGTGGTGCTGGTCGACATCGGCGGCGGCACGACCGACATCGCGATCTTCGCCGAAGGCGCGATCCGTCACACCGCGGTGATTCCGATCGCGGGCGACCAGATCACGAGCGACATCGCGATGGCGCTGCGCACGCCCACGCCGGACGCGGAAGACATCAAGGTCAGCTGCGGCATCGCCAAGCAGGCGCTGGCCGATCCGGACGAGATGGTCGAAGTGCCGGGGCTCGGCGAGCGCGGCCCGCGCACGCTGTCGCGCCAGGCGCTGGCGGCGGTGATCGAGCCGCGCGTCGAGGAGCTGTTCTCGCTCGTGCAACAAGTCGTGCGCGAGTCGGGTTACGAAGAGTTACTCAGTTCCGGTGTGGTGCTGACCGGCGGGGCTGCGATGATGCCCGGCATGGTCGAACTGGGCGAAGACATTTTCCTGAAGCCGGTGCGCATCGGTGCGCCGGAATATGCGGGCGGCCTGGCCGACGTGGTGCGCAATCCGCGCTATTCCACGGCGATGGGTCTGCTCGTCGAAGGTAGCGCACAGCGGATGCGCGGCCGCAAGGTGGCCGTGCAGTCCGGTTCGGCGGGCCAGATCTTCACGCGGATGAAGGACTGGTTCCTGAGCAATTTCTGACGATTTCAAGCGCTGGTGCCGGCGGCTGGCGCGCGTGCAGGGGGTTGCCCGATCTCCTGCCGAATAACGGTCGAGCAGATTTATGCCTCTCTTGAATTTCGAGTGGGTGGATTTTTCCGGTTCAAGGGCGGGCGAAGCCCGGCGCAGCGAACCCTTGATGCGGAGAAATCTACGAGCACGCTTGAGGGCTCGGGCCAGGCAAAGCCTTGCGCCGCCTGGCCCCCGAGCCCGTCCGGCGGCGAGGAATTCCCCGCCTTGGGGCGGGGCTAGGGGTGGGAAGATACCGTTTTGCGACGTAGGTTTTCGTACCCCGGCGGCCCTTTTCACCCACTCAAATTTCAAGAGAGCCAGATTTATCTTTCTTGACGGAGGCAACATGGAATTCCAAATGCTGGAAACCGAGACCAACGGCACCATCATCAAGGTGATCGGGGTCGGTGGCGCGGGCGGCAACGCCGTCTCGCACATGATCAACCGTGGCGTGCAGGGCGTCGATTTCGTCGTGATTAACACTGACGCGCAAGCGCTCTCGCGTTCGCGCGCACCGAACGTGATCCAGCTCGGCAACACCGGCCTCGGAGCCGGCGCGAAGCCGGACATGGGCCGTGCCGCAGCTGAAGAGGCGCGCGAACGCATCGCAGATTCGCTGCGCGGCGCGCACATGGTGTTCATCACCGCCGGCATGGGCGGCGGCACGGGCACGGGCGCCGCGCCCGTGGTCGCGCAGATCGCCAAGGAAATGGGTATTCTGACGGTCGGCGTCGTCAGCAAGCCGTTCGAATTCGAAGGCGGCAAGCGCATGCGCGTCGCCGAAGCGGGCGCGCAGCAGCTCGAGGATCACGTCGATTCGCTGATCGTCGTGCTCAACGACAAGCTGTTCGACGTGATGGGCGACGACGCCGAAATGGACAAGTGCTTCCAGTGCGCCGACGACGTCCTGAACAACGCGGTGGCGGGCATTGCCGAAATCATCAACGTCGACGGCCTCGTGAACGTCGACTTCGAGGACGTGAAGACGGTTATGGGCGAGCAGGGCAAGGCGATGATGGGCACGGCCACGGTGGCCGGCGTCGATCGCGCCCGCCTGGCTGCCGAGCAGGCCGTGGCCAGCCCGCTGCTCGAAGGCGTCGATCTGTCGGGCGCGCGCGGCGTGCTCGTCAACATCACGTCGAGCCGCTCGCTGCGTCTGTCGGAAACGCGCGAAGTCATGAACACCATCAAGAGCTACGCGGCGGAAGACGCCACGGTGATCTTCGGTGCCGTGTACGACGACGCGATGGGCGATGCGCTGCGCGTGACGGTGGTCGCGACGGGCCTCGGCCGCGCCGCGAAGAAGCAGCAAACGCCGATGACGCTGCTGCGCACCGGTACCGACAACCAGCCGGTTGCCGCGGTGGGCCACAGCTACGCACCGGCGCACGTGAACACGGCAGACTACGGCGCGCTCGACACGCCGGCCGTCTGGCGCAATTCGCGTGAAACGGCGGCTTCGCACGTGCAGGCGCTGCAGGAAAAGGGCGTCGACACGTACGACATTCCGGCGTTCCTGCGCAAGCAGGCCGACTGACACGGGCTGGCGGGCCGCGAGTGCGACCGGTCGACGTGAAGGGTGGAACGGATCGACATGCAGGCCGCGTCGCTGGCGACGCCGGGCCGGGCCTATTGCCCTCCTCGCAATCGCGAGGCGGAACGGGCCGTGCTGTCCGCCATCCAACCCGCAACCGCATCGCAATGAAGGACCAGTCATGATTCAAGCAGGCGACACGCTGCTCGACGCACAAGTCTTCGAATTCGTCGACGAAGCGCGCGAGGGCTGCACGCTCGGGCCGAATGTGCTGAGCGTGCGCGAACAGACGGCGGGCAAGCGCGTGGTGATCTTCGGATTGCCGGGCGCGTTCACGCCGACCTGTTCGGCGAAGCACGTGCCGCCCGGTTATGTCGAGGCCGCCGAAGCGTTCGCCGCGACCGGCATCGACGAGATCTGGTGCGTGTCCGTCAACGACGCATTCGTGATGGGCGCTTGGGGACGGGATCAGCACACCTCGGGCAAGGTGTGCATGATCGCGGACGGCAGCGCAGCCTTCACTCATGCACTGGGGCTTACGCAGGATTTGTCCGCGCGCGGCATGGAAATCCGTTCCCAGCGCTACGCGATGGTGATCGACGACGGCGTGGTCAAGACGCTGGCCGTCGAGGCGCCGGGCAAATTCGAAGTCAGCGACGCGGCAAGCATTCTGGCGGCGGCGAAGCGCTGAGCGTTTCTCGCCGAACGTTGCGTCGCGGCAACGCGTCGCAATAGCAGGGTGCCGCAACACGGGCCGACGTCCGGGAACGCCTCCGTTCCGGGTGTCGGCCTGTCTTTCTTGACCTGCACGGGCCTTGCGAGGGTAACGTGCAGAAACAGTTGATACGACAATCGGCCCAACGCCGCCTGTCGATTTGCGCTATACTCTCACCTATCGAATAAAAGTACTGATTGATAACTTCAATCAAGAAGCGCAACGCCATGTTGAAGCAGCGAACCATCAAATCGATCGTGAAGACCGTCGGCATCGGCCTCCACTCGGGCCGCAAGGTCGAACTGACGCTCCGTCCGGCCGCGCCGGGTACCGGGATTGTTTTCACGCGCGTCGATCTGGCGACGCCGGTCGAGATTCCCGCCAACGCGATGGCGATTGGCGACACGCGGCTTGCATCGGTACTGCAGAAGGACGGTGCGCGCGTGTCGACGATCGAACACCTGATGTCGGCCTGCGCAGGACTCGGTGTGGACAACCTCTACGTCGACGTGACGGCCGAGGAAATCCCGATCATGGATGGCAGCGCCTCGTCGTTCGTGTTCCTGATCCAGTCCGCCGGTATCGAGGAACAGGGCACGCCGAAGCGTTTCTTCAAGGTCAAGCGCACGGTGGAAGTGCGCGACGGCGACAAGTTCGCGCGTCTCGATCCGTTCTTCGGTTTCAAGCTCAAGTTCACGATCGATTTCCGTCACCCGGCCGTCGACAAGACGGGGCAGGAACTGGAAGTCGATTTCGCCAATACGTCCTACGTTCGCGAAATCGCGCGGGCGCGCACGTTCGGCTTCGCGCACGAAGTCGAAATGATGCTCGAGCTGGGCCTGGCGCGCGGCGGCAGCATGGACAACGCGATCGTGCTCGACGAATACCGCATCCTCAACAACGACGGCCTGCGCTACGACGACGAGTTCGTGAAGCACAAGATGCTCGACGCGATCGGCGATCTTTATGTCGTCGGTCACCCGCTGCTGGCGTCCTATACGGCGTACAAGTCGGGGCACGGACTGAACAACTCGCTGCTGCGCGAACTGCTCGCGCACGAAGATGCGTACGAAATGGTCACGTTCGACGATCTGAAGGCAGCGCCGCGCGGCTTCGCGTTCGACGCGCAAACGGCTTTCGTCTGAGCGAACCAGTTCGAATCATGCGAAAAGGCAGCCCGCGGACTGCCTTTTTCTTTCCCCGCGCGGGCCGGGCGCGTTCAGCGCACCGGCTTCTTCGTATGGCGCGCGGCCATTTTCGCGAGCGCATCCTGCAGCGGCGAGGGCGGCAGCGTGTCGGCCAGATTGCGCAGCGCGTCGGCGCCAACCGGCGTCATGCGCGCCTGCTTGACGCGAACCGGCTCGCGTGCGTCCTGCGGACGCACGCGGACCTTCAGCGTCGCCACGTTCCAGCCGCGAGCCTGCAGGTCCGCCACCAGGCGCGGCGCACCCTGCCGCAGGCGCGCTGCCAGTGCGTTATGGGCCGCGAACAGCGTCAGCGTGCCGTCCTTGATCGAACCCGGATCCACGTGGCTGGCCAGATAGTCGGGCAGCAACGCGCGCAGATCGCGCTGCAGCGAGGCCACCTGCTCGACGCCAGCCCGCAGTGCGGCGAACGCGTCCGTGCGCTTGAGCACGTCGGCGGCCACCTGCGCGCGTGCGAAGCCGGATGAGCGGAGATACCTCGGGGGGCGGTTCATGAAGGGCGTGAGGTGGGGCGGTAACAAGCGATGGCCGGATTGTACCGCGCGGCCATCTGCCGAAAGGCCGCATCGTCATGCCGCAGGAAAGGGCCGGATCGCCGCGCCGGACGGGCAATGTGCCCCATTTCGACGGGCCTCTTGATGCGGCCCGATCCGACCGCATATCGGAATCGGAGCCGGTGCGGGCCGTTCGCGGTCCGCCCGGTCGATTGCCCGTGCAAAGTCCATCCCGGCGCGACACCGGCTTGCCCAAATGCGCGTGCTAAAATTCCCTGTTTGCATTCACTCATACGCTAAGCCGCCAAGGCTCGGCGCGCCGGGGCTGGCGCCATTTCTGCTCCGGGGCCGTTGCTGCGACGCAGATCCGATCCGATGACAACCGGTTTTCTCCAGAAGATTTTTGGCAGCCGCAATCAGCGGCTCGTCAAGCAATACCAAAAGACCGTCGCGGCGATCAATGCGCTCGAAGCGCAAGTCGAGAAGCTGACGGACGACCAGTTGCGCGGCAAGACGGACGAATTCCGCGAGCGCGTCGCAGGCGGCGAATCGCTCGACAAGGTGCTCCCGGAAGCGTTCGCGGTGTGCCGCGAGGCCAGCCGCCGAGTGCTGAAGATGCGCCACTTCGACACCCAGCTGATCGGCGGGATGGTGCTGCATTACGGCAAGATCGCCGAAATGCGCACCGGCGAAGGCAAGACGCTCGTCGCCACGCTGCCGGTCTACCTGAATGCGCTGTCGGGCCGCGGCGTGCACGTCGTCACGGTCAACGACTACCTCGCCCAGCGCGATGCCGAATGGATGGCGCGCCTCTACAACTTCCTCGGTCTGTCGGTCGGCATCAACCTGTCCGGCATGGAGCACGAGCAGAAGCACGAGGCCTATGCCGCCGACATCACCTACGGCACTAACAACGAATTCGGCTTCGACTACCTGCGCGACAACATGGTCTACGAGACCGAAGCGCGCGTGCAGCGGGTGCTGAACTTCGCGGTGGTCGACGAGGTGGACTCGATCCTGATCGACGAAGCGCGCACGCCGCTGATCATCTCGGGCCAGGCCGAGGATCACACCGAACTCTACGTGCGCATGAACGCGCTGCCGCCGCTGCTCGAACGCCAGATCGGCGAAGAGAAGGCCGACGGCACGGGCGTCGAGAAGCCTGGCGACTACACGCTCGACGAAAAGGCGCGCCAGGTGTTCCTGACGGAATCGGGCCACGAAAAGGCGGAGCGCCTGCTCGCCGAGTGGGGTCTGATCGGCGAGGGCGAGAGCCTCTACGCGCCGCAGAACATCACGCTGATGCACCACGTGTATGCGGCGCTGCGCGCCCACACGCTGTTCCAGATCGATCAGCACTACGTCGTGCAGAACGGCGAAGTCGTGATCGTCGACGAATTCACGGGCCGCCTGATGGCCGGTCGCCGCTGGTCGGACGGTCTGCACCAGGCGGTCGAGGCCAAGGAACACGTCAAGATCCAGAGCGAGAACCAGACGCTCGCGTCGATCACGTTCCAGAACTACTTCCGCATGTACGCCAAGCTGTCTGGCATGACCGGCACGGCCGATACGGAAGCGTACGAATTCAACGAGATCTACGGTCTCGAAACGGTCGTGATCCCGACCAACCGGTCGCCGAAGCGGATCGACAAGCAGGATCAGATCTACAAGAGCGCGAAGGAGCGCTACGACGCCGTCACGCGCGACATCCGCGATTGCTACGAGCGCGGTCAGCCGGTGCTGGTCGGCACCACCTCGATCGAAAATTCCGAGCTGCTCTCGCACCTGCTCATGCAGGCCGGGTTGCCGCACGAAGTGCTGAACGCGAAGCAGCACGCGCGCGAAGCCGCGATCGTGGCCGAAGCGGGCCGCCCGAAGCGCATCACGATCGCCACCAACATGGCCGGTCGCGGTACCGACATCGTGCTCGGCGGCAACGTCGAGAAGCAGGCTTCGTTCATCGAAGCCGACGAATCGATCCCGGCCGAGGAAAAGGCCGCGCGCATCCAGAAGCTGCACGACGAGTGGGAATCGCTGCACGAGCAGGTCAAGGCGGCAGGCGGCCTGCACATCATCGGCACCGAGCGCCACGAATCGCGCCGGATCGACAACCAGCTGCGCGGTCGTGCCGGCCGGCAGGGCGATCCGGGTTCGTCGCGCTTCTATCTGTCGCTCGACGATCCGCTGCTGCGCATCTTTGCCGGCGATCGCGTGCGCGCGATCATGGATCGCCTCAAGATGCCGGAAGGCGAGGCGATCGAGGCGGGCATCGTCACGCGTTCGATCGAATCGGCGCAGCGCAAGGTCGAAGCCCGCAACTTCGACATCCGAAAGCAGCTGCTCGAATACGACGACGTCTCGAACGATCAGCGCAAGGTGATCTACCAGCAGCGCAAAGAACTGCTCGAAGCGAACGACATCGCCGAGACGATCGGTGCGATGCGTCACGGCGTGGTGGCCGAGATCGCGCATCAGTACGTGCCGGTCGGCAGCATCGAGGAGCAGTGGGATCTGCCCGAGCTCGAGGAAGCGCTGCGCAACGATTGGGGCCTCGATCTGGCGATCCAGGAGATGGTCAACGAATCGCAGTCGATCAGCGCCGATGAAATTCTCGACGCGGTCATCACGGCGACCGACGAGCACTACGAAGCGAAGGTCGCGATGGTGGGCCGCGAAGCGTTCAGCTCGTTCGAGCGCTCGATCATGCTGCAGACGCTCGACCGGCTCTGGCGCGAGTACCTCGCCGCGCTCGATCACCTGCGTCAGGGCATCCATCTGCGCGGCTATGCGCAGAAGAACCCGAAGCAGGAATACAAGCGCGAAGCGTTCGAACTGTTCGCCGCGATGCTCGATGCCACCAAGCAGGAAGTCACGCGCATCGTCATGAACGTGCAGATCCAGTCACCCGAGCAACTGGAAGAGGCCGCCGAACAGATCGAGGAAGCCGGCGGCAATCTCGTCGACCACGTCGAATTCCGTCATGCCGATTTCGCGGAAGGCGCGGCGGTCACGGCAGGCGCGGCGGTTGCGACGGCGGTGGCTGCCGATGCGACGGCCGGCCTCGTCGGCGACGCCATGGCCGGCGCGACGCCGGTCGGCGACGTGCCGCGCGCGGGCCGCAACGATCCCTGCCCGTGCGGCAGCGGCAAGAAGTATAAGGCGTGCCACGGCAAACTGAGTTGATCCCGGCGGCGGTCGCGGCGGCGTGCGATCCATGCCGCCGGCGGTCGCCGGTTCGTCACTTGCGTATTGCAAGATGAATCCGCGGCGGCCCGCAGTGATGCGCGCTGCCGCTTCGTCCTAATAATCCAACAATGCCGGCAGGAGCCGGCATTGTCCTTTCGGCAGGTGAATCCATGGCTGTGAACTTCCCCTCGATCGATCCCGCGCAGTTGCATCCCGTCGCCGGCGTCACGCTCGGCTGGGCGGAAGCGAATATCCGCAAGCCGAACCGCAAGGACGTGCTCGTCATTTCCGTCGAGGAAGGTGCGACGGTGGCGGGCGTGTTCACCGAGAACCGCTTCTGCGCGGCGCCCGTGATCGTCTGCCGCGAGCATCTGGCGGGCGTGAGGGCCGGCGCGCCGGCGATTCGCGCGCTGGTCGTCAACACCGGCAATGCCAATGCCGGCACCGGCGAGCCGGGCCTCGCGGCCACTCGCGCCACGTGCGACGAACTGGCGCGCCTGGCCGGCCTGCAGCCGTCGCAGGTGCTGCCGTTCTCGACCGGCGTGATTCTCGAGCCGCTGCCCGTCGACCGCCTGAAGGCCGGCCTGCCCGCCGCGCTGGCCAATCGCGCGGCCGCGAACTGGTTCGACGCCGCACAGGCGATCATGACCACCGATACGCTGCCGAAAGCCGCCTCGCGCCAAGTCGCGATCGACGGCCACACCGTCACGTTGACCGGCATCAGCAAGGGCGCCGGCATGATCAAGCCGAACATGGCCACCATGCTCGGCTTCCTCGCGTTCGACGCGACGGTCGCCCAGCCGGTGCTCGACCAGCTCGTGAAGGACGTGGCGAACCGCTCGTTCAACTGCATCACGATCGACGGCGACACCTCGACCAACGATTCCTTCATCCTGATCGCATCGGGCAAGTCGAGCCTGCCGGCCATCGCGTCGACCGATTCGCCGGCCTACGCGGCGCTGCGCGAAGCCGTGACCGAAGTCGCACAGACGCTCTCGCAACTGATCGTGCGCGACGGGGAAGGCGCAACCAAGTTCATGACGGCGCAGGTCGAAGGCGGCAAGAACGTGGCGGAATGCCGCCAGATCGCCTATGCGATCGGCCATTCGCCGCTCGTCAAGACGGCGTTCTTCGCCTCGGATCCGAACCTAGGCCGGATTCTCGCGGCAATCGGCTACGCGGGCGTGGCCGATCTCGATGTGGGCAAGATCGACCTGTACCTCGACGATGTGCTCGTCGCCAAGGCCGGCGGTCGCAACCCCGAATACCAGGAAGCGGACGGCCAGCGCGTCATGAAGCAGAGCGAGATCACGATCCGCGTGCTGCTCGGCCGCGGCGACGCGGCGGCGACGATCTGGACGTGCGATCTCTCGCACGACTACGTCAGCATCAACGCCGACTATCGTTCCTGATCGACCCCCGATCACCGGCCTTGCGGCGCGCCCGACCGGCGCGCCGTGCCCCTGAATTTCCGGATTCCCAGACAGATGGACAAGCTCGAACAGTTTCTCGACCGCGCCGAAGCGCTGCTCGGCCGCTTTGAAGCCCTGCTGCCGCCGGCGCCTGCTGACATCGATTGGAGCGCGGCGAACGCGTTCCGCTGGCGCAAGCGCCAGGGCCGCGGCTACCTGCAGGCGGTGCCCGCCATTTCGCAGATCTCGCTCGGCGATCTGCACAATATCGACCGCCAGAAAGGGCTGATCGAGCAGAACACGCGCCAGTTCGTGCAGAAGCGCCCGGCCAACAACGTGCTGCTGACGGGCGCGCGCGGCACCGGCAAATCCTCGCTGATCAAGGGCCTGCCTCAACGAATGCGCGACCGACGGCCTGCGTCTCATCGAAGTCGACAAGGACGATCTCCACGATCTCGGCGACATCGTCGACCTGATCTCGGCACGGCCCGAGCGCTTCATCGTGTTCTGCGACGATCTCTCGTTCGAAGACGGCGAATCTGGCTACAAGGCGCTCAAGGTCGCGCTCGACGGCTCGATCTCGGCGCAATCCGACAACGTTCTGATCTACGCCACGTCGAATCGCCGGCACCTGCTGCCCGAATACATGAGCGACAACGAGTCGTACAAGCACCTGCCGGACAGCGAAATCCATCCGGGCGAGGTGGTCGAGGAGAAGATTTCGCTGTCCGAGCGTTTCGGGCTGTGGGTCAGCTTCTATCCGTTCAAGCAGGACGACTATCTGGCGATCGTCGGTCACTGGCTGCGCCATTTCGGCTGCAGCGACGCGGATGTCTAGGCGGCGCGCGGCGATGCGCTGGTGTGGGTGCTCGAACGCGGTTCCCGCTCGGGTCGCGTGGCGTGGCAATTCGCGCGCGATCGCTCCGGCCGTCAGGAGACGACATGAGCACGGTCGCCGAAACCGGCGCCGGCGGCGCGGCGCGCAAGGTCACGGAAGTTGCCGTCGGCGTGCTGGTGCAGCCCGACGGCCGTTATCTGCTCGCGCAGCGTCCTGCCGGCAAGCCTTACGAGGGCTATTGGGAGTTTCCGGGCGGCAAGCTCGAAGCGGGCGAAAGCGTCGAGGCCGCGCTCGCGCGCGAACTGCACGAGGAGCTCGGCATTCACGTGACCGCCTGCCATCGCTGGCACACGCTAGAGCACGACTACCCGCACGCCTATGTGCGGCGGCTGTTCTTCTGCAAGGTGACGGGCTGGGATGGCGAGCCGCACAGCCGAGAGGGGCAGGCGTTCGTCTGGCAGCAACTGCCTGGCGAGGTCGCGCCGTTGCTGCCGGCTGCGCTGCCGGTGCTCGACCTGGCTCTCTTGAAATTTGAGTGGGTGAAAAGGGCCGCCGGGGTACGAAAACCTACGTCGCAAAACGGTATCTTCCCACCCCTAGCCCCGCCCCAAGGCGGGGAAATCCTCGCCGCCGGACGGGCTCGGGGGCCAGGCGGCGCAAGGCTTTGCCTGGCCCGAGCCCTCAAGCGTGCTCGTAGATTTCTCCGCATCAAGGGTTCGCTGCGCCGGGCTTCGCCCGCCCTTGACCGGGAAAAATCCACCCACTCGAAATTCAAGAGAGGCACGACGGTAGTCACGGTATCAGAGATTGCAGAGCGTCAGCTGGAACGGCACGTCGATATCGACCGCGCGCGGCCGGACGTCGCCGTCCTGGGCGGTGAAGCGCACCCACAGCATGTACTTGTTGGCGCTGGCTTCGGGGATCACATGGAGTTCGGGCGGCACGCGCACCTGCATCAACTGGTAGCTGCGCCCCGACAGCATCTGCTGGTAGCTGCCCTGCATCGCCATCACTTTCGACGCCTGGCCCGATTCGCGCGCGAGACGCAGCACGATCGTCGCGGCATCGCGCAGCGGCAGCAGCGGCATGGCCCACTTCGTGATGTCCTGGCGCCGCTGTTCGGCGGGCCATTGCTGCCACGCATAGTAGGAAGGCAGATCGAACTTGCAGGTGCCGCCCGGAATGACGGCGCGGCTTCGGATGCTGCTGAGCCATTCGTTGTCGAGCAGATGCTGGCCGGTCTTGCCCTGCATCTGGCTCAGGTTCGCGAGCGTCTGCTCGATTTCGCCGAGCACGGCTTCGAGCGCGTTCTGCTCGATGCCGGGATTGCCGCGGAACGGCGCGAGCGTTTGCCGCTGGCGCTCCAGTTCCTTCATCAGATCCGATTTGAGGTCCGCCCGGCCCGCGACTTCCGCGATTTCGAACAGCGTCGTGAGCGCAACGTGATGTTCCCTCGGATCTTCCTGCGCGAGAAAGAACGTCAGGCGCTCGAACAAATCTTCGAGGCGCAGCAACGTGCGGATGCGTTCGTTGAACGGATACTCGTAAAGAATCAAGCGCGCTCGCCTAGGTTGGGACAAATGGACCGGAATTGACGCCCATTCTAATGCCCACTGTCAGGTGTCGCAATCGCGCCATTTTGACCGCGCTTGTCCGTGCTCCAGCGCGGTGCGCGCCAGCGCGAATGCTCAGGACTTCGATGCAGCGAGCGCGAGATAGCGGGCGTGCAACATATCGATGCGGGCGTCGAGCGCGGCATCGGGCGCTTGTTCGTTAACAATTACGTCGTCGGCCGCCGCGAGGCGTGCCTCGCGTGTAGCCTGACGCGCGACGATCGCCTCGACCTGCCCGCGCGAGAAGCCATTGCGCTGCATGACGCGTGCGATCTGCGTTTCCACTTCGCAATCGATCACGAGCACGCGGTCGACGCGGCTGCGCCAGCTGCCCGATTCGACCAGCAGCGGCACGACGAAGATCACGTAGGCACCCGTTGCCAGCGCGGCCTCGCGCTCGGTTTCGGCGCGGATCAACGGATGCGTGATGGCTTCGAGCTGCTTGCGTGCGGCATCGTCGCCGAACACGAGCACGCGCATTCGAGCGCGGTCGAGCGAGCCGTCGGCTGCCACGAACGCGCTGCCGAAGGCCGCCGCGATCGGCGCCATGGCGGCGCCGCCCGGCGCCGTGACGCGATGGGCGATGGCATCGGTATCCACCAGCGTGGCGCCACGCTCGCCGAAGCGGTTCGCCACGGTGGTCTTGCCGCTGCCGATTCCGCCGGTCAATCCAACCGAGAACATGGGGTCAGCCTCCAAGCGCCAGATAGAAGGGCGTGCCGTGCAGCAGCGTGACGATGCCGCCGAGCGCGAGGAACGGGCCGAACGGCAGCGGCTCCTCGTAGCGCATGCGACCGCGCCACATCGCGACCAGGCCGACCGCGGCGCCGCTCAGCGCTGCGATCAGCAGCACCTGCGGCAGCGCAATCCAGCCGAGCCACGCGCCGATCGCGGCCAGCAGCTTCAGATCGCCGTAACCGATGCCCTCGATCCCGCGCAGCAGCTTGAACAGCCAGAACACGCACCAGAGGAACAGATAGCCGGCAATGGCCCCGATCACCGCCTCGTGCAGTTCCACGAAGTGACCGGACAGGTTGACGATCAGGCCGGCCCACAACAGCGGCAGCGTCATCGAGTCGGGCAGATAGCCCGTTTTCATGTCGATCAGGCTCATTGCCAGCAGCATCACGCACAGGCCGAACGCTGACAGCGCGGCCGGTGCCGGGCCGAACGCGTACAGCGAGGCGACCGCCAGCAGGCCCGAGCCGAGTTCGACGAGCGGGTAGCGCAGGCCGATCGGCGTACGGCACCGGGCGCAGCGTCCGCGCAGCACGAGATAGCTGAGCACCGGCAGGTTTTCCCGGGCACGCAGGACGTGGCCGCAATGCGGGCAGGCGCTGCGCGGCGCCCAGAGATCGTAGCGAGGCGGCAAACCGTCGTCGGGCGCTGGGTCGGCGCCCGTCGCTTCCGCGAGTTCGGCTTGCCAGGCGCGCTGCATCATGACCGGCAGCCGATGCGCGACGACGTTCAGGAAGCTGCCGACCACGAGGCCGATCACGACCGCGAACGCATAGTGAGCGGCTGTCGGCAGCGCGGCGAACGCAAGCCAAGGATCGGACAGGGTGAGGAGCGAATTCATCGAAGCCGGAGAAATCGAAAGCGGGGACCGGGAGCGATGCTACACCACCACGTTGCCGAGCTGGATGATCGGCAGATACATGGCGACCACGAGCGCGCCGCGCCGACCAGCCCGCCGAGCACGATCACCACGAGCGGCTCGCAGAGGCTGGTCAGCGCGCCGATTCGCTCGTCCAGCTGCCGCTCGCAGAGCGTGGCGATATCGACGAGCATCGCGTCGAGCGTGCCCGATTTCTGGCGAGGCGGTGTCCTAAACGTAGTTGAAGGGCGGTTTCAAGAGTGAAGTGCAACACGCCGCTGGTTAATGGGCTGGAACTCGGTCGGCGGGGTTAGCCAGAACCTGAGCCAGGATTTGCAAAGGGGTGTGCCAGTTCAGTCCGGCGCGTGGTCGAGTGTTGAGTAAGTCGGCAATCGCATCGAGGTCGTCTTGAGAGTAGATGGACAGATCCGTGCCCTTGGGCAAGTACTGGCGCAGCAGGCCGTTGGTGTTCTCACACGTGCCGCGCTGCCAAGGGCTGTGCGGGTCGCAGAAGTAGACGCGAACGTTGGTCGCGGCTGTCAGTTCGGCATGTCGCGCCATCTCGCGGCCTTGGTCGTAGGTCAACGTCTGGCGCAGCGGTTCGACGAGCAATTGAAGCTTGGTCGTGAAGGC